>VFKX01000085.1 GCA_009885285.1 Candidatus Falkowiibacteriota bacterium | reverse complement strand
TTGCCCACCTTGCGTCAATGCTCTGCAGTCTCAATCCATCACACACAACAGCTCGGGCCACCGCACGTGCAACTATTTCTTCGTTCTCTAGCTGTTCCCTTGCCCACAAGCGCACAACATCCCAAAAACGATAGGACTCTACGAGATGGCTGAGTGACTTTGGTGATCGCATAGAGACTATTTTGTCATGCCTTGCTTTATTGCTGCCTCTAACGCAATTTCCTTTATATCCACATTTGCTAGCCCGCGCTCTCGAATTAGATTTTCCATGGATGAACCCAAATTGGCCCAATTTGGAACTTTTTTGTAGCCCTTGGCTACGAACTCGATAGTGATCGGTTCAAGTATTGCGGCTTTCTTGGATGAGTCGTTCGCAATACGCAAGAACTCAAGTCCTGTCATGGCAAAAGCAGAATTTGCCATAAGAAGAAAAACGCACGCAATAGCTATAAGTTTTTTCATGATGCCCTCCATTTGACACTCATCCTGAATATCCCCGATTATCGTCCCTCAACGAATTGACCGGCGGACATTGTCGTTATAGATACCATGTCGACAGCTTCCGTAAGTGGCAGTCAATCACAGCGGGGATACACGTGCTCTCTATCCTCCGATGAATACTGTATCGAGCCATCGCTGAAGTCGATTACAAATTCCTTGAACCCAATATAAGCACCGTAGGCATTCTTGGCGTTTACGTACCCAAAAAGAATATCAGAACCACCATATTTACAATAAGCGACGTCACGTATTTGCGCCGATTCGGCATCTTTTAAAGAATAGCTAAGGAGTTTTCTTGCCTCTGCTATTTGCTTGTTCTGCAGTTCAACCAATTTGTTAGCACTTTCGCGGCCTTCCGTTTCTATTTTTTTAACTACCGCAGCTCGTTGGCGATCTTGTTTGCTGCCACCGAAATGTTGAATATAAAAAAATATGCCCAATACTCCGAGCAGACAAAAAAGGGCATTTCTAATTAACCGATTTCTCGGCGCTATTGCCTGAAGCACTGAGCCTAGCCCCGCCTTTACTGTCGACTGATCGTCTTCTCTCCACGCTGAAAAGTCATCATTTGAGATTGGGTCAGCCGCAGTGATTCTTGCGGGAACAACTTGAATTGATCCCGCATCTGACGTTGGCTGATTATTGCACGCGAGCTTTTGGTCATACATCAGCCTTTGCTGCTCATCGGAGAGAGTTTCAAACGCCATCCGTGCAAACTTAATGGCATTAACGGAATCCTCATCTGTCTTTCCAGCATATTTTTCTAGCAACCGACTAAAGCCTTCCCCTATTTCATCGGATGTGGCGTCTGTTCTTACTCGCAGGATGTCATACAAATTCATTGGCATGTTGTTTTCTGCTTGCTGTCAGTTTTAGTTCCATCAATCTTTACTGTTGGCTGCGTTGTTGGAGACTGTACTATCAGCAACATCGACTATTGCATTGACAATTTCATGAGCGCCACGAAGTGCAAAGTAGGCCAATACAGATACCAGTAAGATTCCAACACCCATCAATCTCTCTGGTGAATAGTCTTTAGGGTTGATGATTAGTGCTAAAGCGTAAATACCCGCGATTCCAAGAGCAAGTGCTTCCACTACACTGGAAATTTTATTCCACTTTCTCAGATAAGGATAATTCGTATTGTCGCGAAGGAACTCCAAATATGATGCCGCATTTCTTGAGCTAGGCATTGCGGTACGAACAGCGCGAACTCTCTCAGAATTTCCCATAGCACCTTCGCTTCTGCTGCCGCCCTTTACATCGCGCGGTTTAGGTGAAGTATCCAATTTGGATGCAGTTATAAGAGCGTCTTCTAGTTTCTGCTTTTCATCGTAATCACGCCGTTTATCTGGAACCGACAAAATGTCAAAAGCCATTCGTGCAAATTTGACCTCGTTTGCCGATACCTCAGCTGGCATACTTTTGAACCGCTGCAAGGCTTTCTGAAAAGCGTTTGCAACCTCTTCCTGCGTAGCGTCAGTTCTTATGCGCAAAATATCGTACAAAGTGCCCGCCATAAAACTTCTCCAATGGTTGTCAAGCTACTACTTTACTGACCGCAACCAATAACGCTTCCTGAATTTGTAATGGTGCAGCGGTTGCCTCTGCTGTCTTCCGAGTGGACTCCGCGACTATTTGACCAACCTCGAACTGAGTAGGTATTGCCATGGTTGTCCCACGATTCGATCTTTGTGTCTCCCGATGAATTCGTGGTTGAATCGACACACACACGATAACTTCCAGAACCAGAGCATGTGGCACGCTCCTCTCTAGTTTTGGGCCTGAGGACATCATTGCTCACCTGAATGGGCGCTGGATTGCTATTTCCTGGTTCCCCCGGTTTGGGCGTGTATTGAAGCGCAAACTCCCCTCGGCGCCTCGTCTGCAATTCCTCCGTGCGCTTAATACCTTCTTTGGTTGTCAAATCAAGAAATTCACACGGTTCATCAAACATTGTCATGTGCCCACCGGGAAATCGCTGTTGAACCGCAGCGCCTATTGATCCACTAAGGGACACTGGAGACTTGCCGGATCGAAATATAAGCTTGTCCGATGCATTAAACACTGAGTAGCACATGGTGTGCGCAGCGGTTGGTATTGCGAGCATGATGCCAAGCAGTAGCGTTTTCATACAGCCTCCAAACGTCTGCAAAACAACAGGCGGAAATGCAGTTTATTACAAGTAACTGAACTTAGTTCTAACCGGCATCGCAGCGCACTCTGCCTAACGCTGCCTATCTCAGCTTCAGCGCGACAAGGGAATACAGCATAGCCTCGCCCTCGTTTGAGCGCCTTCTGTAGCCGATTCTGGCTGTTTGTCAGCCTGCGTTGTGCCGGAGCAAGGACAGCGAAGCGGATTCTGCTGGTGAGAATGTGCCAACCGGAAATTCAAGACGGCCACCATGCCAGCGTTTGACCACTACGTCACCAACATCATCAACGATGATAGCGACATCCAAGCACTCAGCCTCGGCTGCTTCAAGTGCGTCATCGATGTTTTCAAACACCCGATCTGGATTGCCTCGAAATCTGAACACGGCCAGTCTCCAACAGAAGGAAACTGACAGCGTATGGATTCATCATCAACCTGCAAGACCAGCAAAGGCGCCCGTCAGATAACATCAGCATCGGTTGCAGCAGCCCATCCGAAACGATAGCTACGATTCATGTTGTTGCTAACCTTTCTTGTGCTGTAATCAATATCTGTTGCTGGTGTCTAATCACGTTTCCATGACTGAAGAATTCTGAAAAATCAAATCGGTTTGCAGTCAGCTATCGAAACAGGTATCACTGAGAAATTTCAGTCAGAATGTTCCGTGATAAACAAACCACCAGAATGGTTAACAAAAACGATGCAACAGAAGTTCTGACAGAATTTCTGGCAGCTGTAAGCAGAACCGTTCAACCGAAGGTCGTTTTCAGGGTGTGCTGAAGACCGCTAGACACTTATGATTATTGGGTGTGACGTTAATCAAGATAGAAGTGATATCTGCAACAAAGGTAGACCCGAAAAAAAGTGATACCTTTGAAATTGCTGCGTGAAAGGGTTGACCAGCGGGGGTTCCCCCCGCTTTATAGCCAGTTACTCAACCTGCCAGTGCTGTTGCCAGTGCAGATAACAATATCTAGCAGATAACACAATAAATAATCTTGTAATCAATACGCTAGGCGCTTTCTTAGAACTTCTGCGCCTAATTAGTAAACATGGCCACTCTGCCTATGCTGTCTTCACCTAACCTTTGTTGAAGAAAACACCTTTTCACCACCTACCCGTTCAAAATGCCGCATCAACTTTAGCTTTTCCAAATTCTTGAGAGCTTCCATATCGTAGCAATCGGGACTGTCGTAGCAATCAGGCATTTCACTACGGTCAGGCAAATCATTGCGTTCAACACTTGGCTCCATCTGATGCGCTCGCAGCACCAAATTCGCTGCCCGCTTACTTGGATTACTCCGTCGATAGATACTCATGTACCTACTCGACATTTTCTGCCTTCTTACCAGCCCTCGCTTAATCAAATCGCGCCCGACTCTTTCAAGAATGTCTGCCTTCGGTACCAGCAGTATTACCCGCTTCCGTAGCAAAGCAACCAGATCAAACGTCGCCAGATCACTAAACTTTGTAATGCCAGCCGCTACCATTGCCGCTTTCCCGGATAACCTCAGTTCCACGTGCAAGCACGGCTTACCATTTACTTTTGACACCTTGCTTGAGTAGGCCACCAAGTTGCTGGATGCGCCGCGTAGGTCTGTATAGCTGGTTTCAATGGTATATGGTTGATGCTCACCGTTCACCGAGTTACCCGATTCGTACCACTTGTTTCTGGTCTGGTAAGTCTTAGACGATCTGGCGTCCCATTCCCTTTGCATCAACCGTGCAGATTCTGACCCTGCCGCAATAAAGTCATACGCCAATTCCGCTCCGTTAACCAGTGCATCGGATGGAATGTATCGTTGCAGCAATCTAAGCTGTTCCCGCGTGGGTTGCCGGATGTCAAGCCGCTGATGGTACGGACCCCAGGGCATCGTGTAGTTCCAGTCCTTTATGTTCGCTCCGGATAGCTGCCTTGCTGCTTCGAGTTGTTCTTCCCAAAGCGGATACTTGAACCAGACATACACGCGATCAAAGTACGCAACATGATCGAGCACTGGCGTATCAAAAAGTGA
>VFKX01000087.1 GCA_009885285.1 Candidatus Falkowiibacteriota bacterium | reverse complement strand
CCGTATTCAAACCGGACTGGGATCCGGACCTGATGCTGCAACGCAATTTCGTTTCGCACCTCGGCGTATTCAACACCACGGCAATGGTGCAACAGCACCACAGTAGCAGCAGCAATGCGGATCTGGTCAAAGCCAGGACCTCTAAACGAGGTAGCAATAAGTCTTTCGCGCAACGTCATTTATAATATCTCAAATCCAGCTGTTTTTTTTCGAATATTTTTTCGTACTGTGTAAATTATACCTATTTATATATATGTTCATGAATCCTTACATTGGATATAGGCCATACCTAACAATCGGACATATTATGGGGAACCATCAATAGTGCGTGCCTACGCATCGGTGATACCTACTCTCTCCGAGAGCAATACAGAATGAGTGATGTTTTAGCAGGATTTCTTTTCACACCCGTACTCTCCTGAATGGAGAGAGGGCAAAGAATACGCATAATTTAGCGGTCAGGAAATTTCATGCCCGATAATATAGCTTCGGGAAGAAGGTTGCGGAGCATGTCGGCGCGAGCAGTTGGTCAAAATGGTCGGCAAAGTCTGGATACAACTTTTCTGAACGGACCGGTCGCTGGTGAGAAGTTTGGGACCCACAATACCAGCATTTGGCAAAAGGCCGGATTATCATATGACGTTTTTATAGACCGCGAACTCTTCTGTCGAGCAGACTTTCAAAAAGTACTTACTATTGTCCCAGAGGCTGGCATACTTCGGATTGCGGTAGAGCACGAAAAAGGTTCTCGGGTATTCCCTCAACGAATTCTCGACATGGCTGAGAAATTTCTCCATGACCACCCCTTCGAAGGGATTTGCCATGTAGAGAACAGTTGGCTCTACTGGAAAAGGAAAGATTGTCGCGTCCGCGCACACCGCCTCGAGTATCCAGCACTTCTGGGTCGGAATGTGGAATGCTTTAATATTAGTCTCAGCAATTATTGTCAGGTCGGAAGCGAACTCGACCCCAATAATCCGCCGGAATGGAAGCTCGGATGCCAGCAACAACACCCGACCCTTTCCAGATCCACAGTCGATGAAAATGCACTCTTCGTAGGGTAGTGGATACGCCTGAATAATCTTGTCAAACATCTCTGGCGCTGTCGGCTGGTACCGATTACCCAGTAGATAATTCGTTCTGTCGATAACCTGCAACTCGCTCAAATCCTCGTTTCCATCCGTCTGGACATTCCACTTTTCGTCGAAGGCGCTGACAGTCGGTGAACCGGCCGCCCCTGATGCGCGGCGTAACTTTTCGGCTGCCAGTTGGAACGTTGCAAAGAGACCATGCACTTGTACCGCCCGGTACATCTGTCGATAGACTTTCTCAAACAAACGATTCACTCCCATCACAACCTCCATGTCTACTTATTCATAAAAGCCCGATGCCATAACTCTAAAGACACAAGTAAATAGATATGCCTCATGTACGGCTCTTTTCCTTCCCGATGCTTTTTATAAAGCTGCCTCATATAATCCTGATCAAAGTAACGGGATAAGGAGGAGTTACTACCGAGGAGACAGTCCTCGACGAGAGGTCTCATCGACGTCCGCAGCCAATCGGCTATGGGATGTGCAAACCCCTTCTTTTTTCGATAGATCGTTTCCGAAGGCAACCATTTCGTTAACGCTTTCTTGAGCAGGTACTTTCCAGTCATCCCCCTTAGCTTGAGGGACGGTGGCAGGCTCTCGACAAATTCGACCAGTCGATAGTCCAGAAAAGGGATGCGTACCTCCAGGGAATTGGCCATCGAGGTCTTGTCCGCTACCATGAGTAAGTCGTCCGGCAAGTTCGCGCGTGTATCGATGTACAGCATTTGAGATAGCGGGTCGAGATGCTGGACGTCCCCTTGTAGTCGCCGTAATGTCTCCATTGCGCCGTAAGGAGCCGCTTCGAAACGGTCTTTGAGCGTGCCCTTATAGAGTTGCGCTTTCATGTCAGCGCTGAAGAACGAATAGATCTTTGCAAACCGAGTCAAGATGTCAGGCTCCCCCAGCGACTCGATCCCACGTTTCATTCGTTCCATGCGACCAGGAATCTTGGCGATGGCCGGAGCAAAACGGTCCGTAATCAGACGCGGCAAACGGCTATAAAAGGTCGAGAGCTTCACGCCTAGATAACGGTCGTATCCCGCCCATGGCTCGTCCGCGCCTTGACCGGTGAGCGCGACTTTGACCCGCTCCCTGGTTAGCTTCGCCAGAAAGTAAAACGCAGGAGCCGGCTCATCCGCCACCGGCTCTTCCAGATCATTCATGCATCTTTCGAAATAAGAAGCGTAATCCTTATAGCTCAACATCATGGAATAGTGGTCCGCTCCAAACCGACGAGCCGTCTCCCTGGCATCCTCAACTTCATTGGTCTTTGCACCCTCTTCAAATCCGATCGTAAATGTTTGCACCGGTCTGGCAGAATACTGGCTCATAATGGCCAGCAAAACTCCTGAATCGACTCCCGAACTGAGGAACAACCCCAACGGCACATCGCTCCGCAATTGCAGCCGGACCGCATCATCGAGCAACGATTGGTATTCTTCGATCAATTCCTCTTCGCGCCAACTTGTTATTAAACGCGGAACCCAACTCCAAAAGCGACGAATCTCGAAGTCTTTGTTTGTGACCCGCATCAGATAGCCAGGCGGCAGCTTGAAGATGCCTCTGAACAACGTCTTGGGTGATGGAACATAACGGAAGGTAAAGAGGTCTGCCAAAGAATCCACGTCAATTTCCCGCGGACAACCGGCAACTTGTAGCAAAGCCTTGATCTCTGACGCGAACGCCAGTCGATTTCCGATCAATGTATAGTAGAGAGGCTTAATCCCGAGATGGTCCCTCGCGACAAACAGTTCCCTTTTATGTTTGTCCCAAAGGGCAAAGGCGAACATTCCATTGAAGTGGTTTACGCAGTCCGTGCCCCACTGTTCATACGCATGGACGATGACCTCCGTGTCGGATCGAGTTTTAAATGTATGTCCGGCGCCCTCAAGTTCTTTACGCAGCTCGACAAAATTATAAATCTCACCGTTAAAAACAACCTGCAGACTTCCGTCTTCGTTGCCAATCGGCTGGGCGCCGCCCTCTACGTCAATGATGCTGAGACGGCGATGCCCCAACGCGATCTCGCGATCCCAAAAGTGCCCGTCTCCATCCGGTCCTCGATGTTTGAGAACCGTGGTCATCCGCTCAAGGGTGACTTTGTCGATGGGATCGCCCGACCGATCAAAGATACCGCAAAAACCGCACATAGAACCTCGTTATAACTAAGTAGCAAATCATGACAGAAATCCCCCCCGTGTGGTGCCACGAGGGGATGATTTTCAGCTCGCCTCAGCGAAGGCCTAGCCGGTGCAGTTGTTCGTTGCGCAAGAAGTCCACAAATTCCTGGGGAATCTGGCTCTCGCGGCCTTGAAGCGCCGCCCAAATATACCCCGCCATGACGCACGCGCTGCCCGCCACGAACGGATGATCCGCCACGCGCCACAGGCACGACAGCGTCTGGAACAGCGGGTGATACCCAAGCGCGTTGTTCATGATCCCCTTGTTAAACCGCACGCCGAAAACACTCTTGCGGCCCGTGCGAACAGGACGATGTGCAAGGACTCTGCAATTCCAGATGGTCCGCGTCTTCCATCCCTTCATCCGGGTCATTATCTCCGCGGCCGCGTCGATCCCTCCCCATCGCAGGGGCAGATAGCCGCCGATATCCGCCAGGCACTGCCGGCGGAAGAATTGCGTCGGTCCCGCGACACTGTCTTCGCTCATTCTTTGCGGGACGAACCGCCCGCCAAGGAGGTCGTGGACGTGCCCCCCCGCTAAGCCTAGGTCCGGATCTTTCTGAAACTCCTCGATCAGCGATTCGAAGTAGCGCGGCTCGAACGAAATATCGGCATCCAGGTTCGCGATGAAATCAAAATCCTGCGCCCGCAATCGCTCCCAGCCGGCGTTGAACGCCAACGCCTTCGAACCGAAGCCCGGTCGCTCGTTCTTTTCGCGCCGCAGCAATTCCACAAAACCCAACTCCCGCGCGTACTGCTCCACGATCTCATCCGTTCGGTCCGTGGAACCGTCGCTGACGATCACATATTTGACCGGCGCAAGCGTCTGCGCCGCCACGCACTGAATCAGCCGCCCAATGTGCCCTTCCTCGTTGCGCGCTGGAGTAATCAGCACATATGACGGCTTGTGCGCTCCATCACTCACTACTTCACTCCATCAATTTGACCCATGGTCGACTGGCCTTTGGAGCATACGAAGAGACACTCTTCCACTGTCAAACCGTTCTTGCGCACCATTGCTTCGCCGAACAACTCCACCATTCCTCGAACATCGACCATGAATCCAGCTTCGCACAACCGCTCTGCATAGTCGGTCCCGTAAAGCCGAACGTGGTCTGCTTGTCCATAAAGACGAAGACGGTCGGCGGCCTCTGTCACCGCAGCGTCTTCACGCGTTTCCTTCAGAATGGGGGAATATGGAACCTGGAGGAACGCCACCCCGCCTTCTTTCAAGATCCGAAGAACTTCTCGCATTGCTTGGCGATCGTCTGCAACGTGCTCCATCACGTGACTGCAGATGAACAAGTCGAAGGTCCCCGCCTCGAAGGGTATCTGCGTCACATCAATGCGGCGCATGGCCGGAGTTGGAGAATTCTTCGGAGACAGATCACCCGACAGGTACGAGACGTTGGGCAGCATGCGAAGAAAACGCCCGAGGCCCTCTTCGGGCGCAATGTGAAGTATCGCGCGCGGGCCTTGCCGGAACCAGCCGCTCCGCCCCGTCAGATACAGCGCAATGGCGCGGTCTCGCTCCTTGCTGGCGCAGCCCGGACACATGCTCGCGTCGCGACGGCCCAGTGACACCATGCGCAGGTCGCGCGCCACCGCCACGTCGGCGCCAAAAGGCTTGAAAGTACTGACGTGCCCCCCGCAAACAGGACAATGAAACTGCTCGCCCCTATACAGCCATGCGTTCAGTCGCCGATAGAGCCGTCGCAACTTGCTATACCCGCTCCCCGGCATCAGATTTTTGACTACCCCCAGAATCATGACTTCCTTGCCATTGTTATTTCCTTAGCTCCCTGTATTTCTTCGCATCCCCAGCCGAGCTTTTCGCCACCAACCACTTTAGGCATGCCACATTTCGGTCTCGCATCAGGGCGTTACGCCGCGCGTCACCCCGTCCCAGCCAGCAAGCCATGCTCCAGGCTGCCGTCCGCAACGCTGACTCCACAAGCAAAGCTCCAGCGTCCATCGCACGCGCCCAGCGCCCGTGATTCTTCTGAAAATACATTAGGCGCGATTTACGATTTTCAATGAAATACTTCACCGGTGCCGCTGCAGAACTCGCCCCCCCGAAGTGAATTGCTTCGCTGGGGGGGTAATACATCACTTTCCACTTTGCAGCATGAAACCGCCTGCACCAGTCCACATCTTCTCCATACATGAAGTAGTCCTCGTCCAACCCGCCAACTTGCTCCAAGGCTCGACGCGAAGCCATCCAGAACATCCCATACAAGACCGGCACTTCTCGAACGACATCCTCCCTTGTAGGCTGGATCTCGACGCGAGGGAAAAGCACGCTCAGCAGCGGCGTTCGGTCCAGAAAAAACGCCTGTCCCCAGTTGGCCCATAGGCTCGGTGATCGGCGTATGGAAATCTGAAACGTCCTGTCAGCGTTGAGAATGCGCGGCCCGGCCAGACCCACTGCCGGGTGCGCATCCATGAATTCCACCAGCCCCTGGAGGCACCCCTTGAGGAGGACGACATCGGAGTTGATCAGACACACATACCGGCCCATGCTGCAGACAATGCCGACGTTGTTACCTCGCGCGAATCCCAGATTCGCTCCGGTTTGAATCAACTGTACCCACGGAAATTGCCCGGCTACCGCTTCGGGACTGCCGTCGGAAGACGCGTTGTCCACGACAATCACTTCCAGCGTAAGATTGCCGCGTGTTTCCTCAATGGAGCGCAGACACTTGACGAGGTAGTCCCGCGCGTTCCAACTGACGATGACAATCGAGACATCCATTTTGTGTCGGGTGTTGGTTGTGGTTGTCGGTATGGTTCTTGATAGTATCGATAATGCGGGCACATTCCCAAACGTATCGTGATGAATGCGTTTGTCGGGAGTTTCTCGGGACCGCCGTCCGACCATGGTCAATCATACGCTCAACGTCGTGCACCAGCCTTCAGGCCACTCTGAGGTGTAAATTGTCCTTCCTGATGATTTATCGAACGCCGAACGGGCACGCCGCATTCAGGGTCATGGAAGGCAGGAGATTTCACCATGCGACAACATAATGTCCCAATTTATTTATTGCCGCTCATGTCCTGTATTTCCCATTGCCATCGAGAGCCATTTATTCCATGTAAAGTGTCAAACTCAAACTCATCGGGATGTTGTGCACAATGTGCGAGAAAGAATGCAAGGTCTCGTTCATTTCGCTGTGTAAACAGCTTTGGGTGACCGATGAGAATGAATGGGAGTACCTTGTCCTTACGAGGATCATACCTGCGTGACGCCCTCTGCAAAGCATTAATCAATTGTTTGCTCCCACACTGGTTGAAGTCAGCTTTCCAGGCGTGTTTCTGCAGGAGAGTGGCCAGCCATCCCGCTCCCTGACTATCCGGCGCAACGGTGGCCAACCACCCCTCTCCCACGGGAGCGGCATGTGTTTTAACATGTAAGCTGCTTCGTCCGTCCTGGTGGATTTTGTGACGAAAACTCATGAAAGTACGGAAAATGCGGTTGGAGGTCAGAAACGCGCCGATCCATCGTTTTTCGCTGTAGATGGGGAGCTCCCAGAGGGAGCCGGTATCATCCCGGCCACACATATCATCTTTTTTCACTCGCCAAGGAACGATCGGGCTATACGCCTGAGAATAGTCGAAATTCACGATACCCTTTCGGCACCCAAACTGGAAAATGGATGTATCGATCTTGATATCATGGTCAACGAGGGCCCGGACGACATTTTCAGACGGGCTGACTGACCAGTTGGCCGCGCGAAATGCAACACAGCAGTAGGTGGGATCGACCGGTCTCAGTATCGATTCGAGAAACTGTTTGCAGGTACCGATCATCCAGTTTATGCGCTCGTACGGTAACCCGGCGAAGTCATATTCCGACCAATCCTGGACCCAGCACCCGTTGTCGTGCCTTGCATTAAAATAGGATGAATGGATATGCAACTGAACGTCGTGGCCATTTTTGATCGCGCTGCATAGTTGGTCCACAATGGCGTCATAAGAATAATCGTCGCGGCCGTTTTTCTCTTTGTATTCCTTGAATTTCAATATCTCCGCCACATCCGCCATGATGGTCAGTTTGGCCCCATATTTTTCACAGAGACGAAGCAGCCTATCCGTGGGTTCGATCATCAAGTCGTGGGGATAGCCCTCACCATTGCCGTGAATTTCGTAGTCGAGAGTGAAAATGATTCGCAGCATTGAATACTCTTCCCCACTGGGCGAAGCTATCCTAAGTAGGTCTAAGATTTTGGATTGTCAGTCCGTGAGCTCAAGCTTCTACCTGCAAAGCGCTATGTTTCGAGCAGAACGATGAGGATTATTTCAGCGGTTGGACCGTCTCAAAACGTAGGTGTTGGGGCGAACGGTCGTCGTTCTTGGATGATTTCTGCAATATCTGAAACCAATTGTTCAGGCCTGGTCAGCTTGCTTGTTCCCACTTCGGTCGTAATGGGTCTTTCTGTATTCGGCCCGAGCGTAAAATAAGTGTGATACAACGCACCATTACATCACTTTTTCTATAGCATCCATAATGTCTTTCAATGCGGTCCTATCGCTGAAATCTGTTATTTTACCCTTGAGCCTGCGTATCGGACGAATCCTTCTCCTTACATCATCGACAGTTTCAATAAGAGTAAGCCGTCCCTTTTCAGCCAAATAGCGATCCACTGCGCCAATTTTTCCTCGAAAAATACTGTACACAGGAACACCCAAGGCAGCAGCCTCTCTGTTCATGGTTCCCCCTCCGCTAACCACGAGATCGGAATACCATATGAGGTTGAGGCCATCTAAGGCTTTATCAGGCACAATAATCTTTCTTTCCTTACACCATTTAGGCCATGTTCTGCGGATCATTTCGCTCTCAGTTCTCTCATTCCGAGGTAATATCACCATCCGGAGATCCGGAATACTTCCGAGAAATTCGATAACTTCATAAAACAGCTTTTCACTTTCAGGGTTGTGGTAGTGAGCTTCCATCGCAGGCGGACGTATTGTTGCGACGATGTCATCTTGATCAAGATCCAGCGTTCTCAAAAATGATGGTTCCGGCATGAAAGATGCTACATAAACATCCTCTTTGAGCCCCCGATAGCCACAAAGACCCATTTTAAAGTTTCCGGCTTTACCAGGATCATCAATTACTTCTGGCGCAATTCCCAAAGCCGCTTTGACGAAAGGGAAGCTATTGGCATGCTCATAATCAAACATCAGAACCGTCGGGATTCGAAGCAATGAAGAAAGAAGCATCAGGGAACGGGAACCATGCGACAGCGATAAATCCGGCTTTTCCTTAAGAACCGTTGGAGCAAGCTGAAGACTCCTCCAGACCGTACCCAGAACTTTAAGCAACTTATTTGAACCATAATGTGTTCCTATTTGTTTGTGCTTCAAGTTATGGAGGTCAGCAAGGCTACAGACCTGAAAACAGTCCCGGGTGGTAACAAATACAGAGTGCCCTCGTTTCTCCAGCTCCTTCATGATTGGCAAAAAGAGCGGTACGTGCGGTGAATTATCCAGGTCTATCCAAATCTTTTTATTTTTTGGCGCTTCCGGGTTCAGCATGGGTACAGACGAGTCCCACTTAGTGGAAGTAGATTGCCTGTCTTGCAGTACTCTGCATTGAGAGATCCGCAGACCATGGGATTGATCTTCTGAATCTGGTTGTTGAGTCCCTCACTCATCACCTTACACCGGACGCTGGTAGTAGATCATGACGTTATTGATGTGCCTGCGAATCGTCTCCGCGGCCTTTCAATTGGATTGCGGCCGACTGTGCTTCGGCTAGAAGAGCGGGGGTTCCGGACATCTTCAACACAGACCAAGGCTGCCAGTTCACGAGCCAGGAGTGCATCGAACTGCAGAATGACCATGGCATCCAGAATAGTCTGGATGGTACCAGCCGCTGAGGGCCAAAGTGTTTG
>VFKX01000021.1 GCA_009885285.1 Candidatus Falkowiibacteriota bacterium | reverse complement strand
TTAACTCTGCTCCGGTTTTAGCATCCCAGATAATAGCCGGTGCAATCTTAATGATATTATAGCCGGGGCGGATTATTTCAATAGCGCCGCCAATTTTAATAGTATTATGGACTTGAAAAACAATGGGGTTAGGTAAAGCTAATTTTTCTAAGGTGCGCATGATAGCCGGCGTAATTTCTTCAACCGTCTGGCCGCAGAACTCCCAAGCGCTCTTCTCGTGCGCGTCTTCAATATTTTGATCCGCCTTCCCGCCCAACAAGAAACCGTCGGTATAACCGCGATTAACGAGTTTGGTCTGTAGTTCAGAATATAAGTACGCCAATTCTTTCTTGAGTATTGCTCCGGATACTTTCTTGGCCAGCCTGTCTAAAGCCTGGCGATAAATACCCACAACCGTTGCCTGATAATAAACGCTCTTGGCCCGGCCTTCAATCTTGAAGCTGACAATGCCGGCATCAGTTAATTCTTTTAGATGCTTAATGAGGCACAGGTCCTTAGAGTTAAGGAGATAAGTGCCGTGGCGCTCTTCGACCAACTCTAATTCTTCAGGATGGTTCTTGGCCTGAATATCATATTGCTTAACATCATACTCCCAGCGACAAGGCTGGGCGCAATCGCCGAGATTGCCGCTGCGGCCGACCATGAGTTTAGATAAGAAGCACCGACCAGAATAAGCCATGCACATCGCGCCATGGACAAAATATTCTAATTCAACTTTCGGTAAAACCTTGTGGATTTCTTTAATCTCTTTTAAGGTTACCTCTCGGCCCAATATAATCCTCTTAATCCCCTGTTTCGCCCAAAACCTAACCGCCTCAACGTTAGTACAGTTAGCTTGCGTGGACAGGTGGATTTCCGCGCTCGGCCAAACTTTTTTCACCATAGCAATAATGCCCGGATCAGAGATAATGAGAGCATCAGCCTTCATGGCTTTTAATTTTTTAAGATAAGCCGGCAACTTTTTCAGATGCTCATTGTGGGCAAAGATATTAATGGTGACATAAGCCTTTTTCTTCAAGCTATGAGCATAGGCAATGGCTTCAGCAACCTCTTTCATCCCGAAATCATTAATCCTGACCCGTAAAGAAAAATCCGGAATGCCTAAATATACAGCATCTGCCCCATGGGCAAAAGCAGTTTTCATCTTATTCATATTTCCGGCCGGGGCCAGTAATTCCAGGTTTTTCATATTTTATATTTATATTTTCTCCAAGCCTAATTCAATTTTCACGCCGTCAATCTTAATCTCTTTTTTAAACGGTGCGGTAATTTCTGTCACAATTTCTAATGATGACGCTAAAGTATCACGCGCGATGTCAGCGCTTAACTTCCGAATATCACCGGCCATTACCTCATCTGCTCCAGCGACATAGACTTTCGCCTTATCCTGCAGACTCAGGCCGGCATCCTTACGCAACATATTAACGAAGCGGATGATTTCGCGCTTAGTGCCTTCCAGTTTTAATTCTGGAGTGATAATGGTATCCAGTTCGACTTCAATCTTCTCGGCCACTTGCGTCAAGAAATCAATCTCCTGGACATTAAGCTCATCGGTGACGAGTAAAGCATATTCCGGCGCTAAAATCTCAATGCCTTTAACGCTGACTTTAGCAAGCATCTGGCGAATCTTAATGCCAGCTTCATCGCGCTTAGCCAGGCCGAGCTCGACCAGACGGCGGACCGCTTCCATATTCTTCAGAACAGAGCCATCAAGCTCGCCTTCGTGATTTTCCATGACAATTTCTGGCCAAGCCTCCAAGTGCACGGACTGGCTTTCATTTTTAAAGTCTTCGCCGCAAACTTTCTGCCAGAGATTTTCCGCCATAAACGGCATGAACGGCGCCATCAACTTCGCCAGAGTCGTTAAGACATGCTTAGTCGTAGCCAGAGCATTCTGCTTATCACTCTCGTCTTCTGATTTAAAGCGGTCACGGCTGCGGCGCAGGTACCAGGTGGACAATTCATCGACAAAAACAGTCATCGGGCGAATAGCTTTCGGTAAGTTATACGACTCCATGGCCTCAGTCACTTCTTTGATAAGTAAATGTAATTTTTCAATTATCCAGAGGTCTAAAACATTCTTACTCTCGCCGTACTTAGTTTTAGCGTCTGCATCCACAGCAAACATTTCATAGAACTTATAGACATTCCACAAAACCATAATGTTCTTGCGCAGCGCTTCCTGGACACCAGCTTCAGAAAAATTCAAATCTTCAGCCGCCATCACAGAGGCAGAAGCGAGATAGGCGCGCAAGGCGTCGGAACCATATTTCTCTACGACTTCCATCGGATCAGGATAATTCTTCAAGCGCTTAGACATCTTCTTGCCGTCTTCAGCTTTGACGATGCCATTGACGATGACGTTCTGATAAGAATGGGACTGAAAGATGCCGCCAGCAATGACATGCAAATAATAGAACCAGCAACGAGTCTGATCAATGCCTTCAGCGATGAACTGGGCCGGGAAATTCTTATCAAACTTCTCTTTATTTTCCATCGGGTAATGGAGCTGAGCAAAGGGCATCGAGCCGGATTCAAACCAGCAGTCCAGTACATCCGGAATACGCTTCATGCTCGCACCGCAATTAGAACACGTAAAAGTCAGCAAATCCACCTTATCCTTATGAATATCAGTAATTTTTTCTCCGGTTAACTGTTCGAGCTCGGCCACACTGCCGACCACATGGCGTTCACCGCAAGCACATTCCCAAATCGGGATAGTACTCGCCCAAAAACGCTGGCGGGAGATTGACCAGTCGCGCGCTCCTTCCAGCCAATTACCGAAGCGTCCTTCTTTAATGTAGTCAGGTGACCAATTAATATGTTTAGCGCTGTTAAGCAACTGCTCCTTAATTTTTGTGACGCCAACGAACCACGAGGAAGTTGCGTAGTTAATCAGTGGAGTTTCACAACGCCAGCAATGCGGATAACTATGTTCATACTTGGCCTTAGAAAATAGCAAACCGTGCTTAGCCAAATATTTGATAATTTCCACGTCGGTAGCGGTGTGATCGTCCAGCGGCTTCACGTGTAAGCCCGGGAAGTCCTTCACTTCAGATTTAAAAACGCCGTCCATACCGACATGCTGCACGAAAGGCAGACTATTAACTTTACCGAGATTCATATCGTCTTCACCGAAAGCCGGTGCGATATGAACAACACCGGTACCGTCAGTCGTCGTGACAAAATCGCCAGCGCAGATCTTCCAGCCGCTAGTGCTGTTAGGTAATTTTACGTCAGAGGAATAATAGTCAAAGAGGGGCTTATAGGCCTTGCCGACTAAGTCTGAGCCCTTCAATGACGCCAGAACTTCAGTTGTTTGATCCTTAAAGACATCAACTAAGCGTTCTTGGGCGACGATAAAAATATTTTCGGCGGCTTTGACTTTCACATATTCGATATCTTTGCCCACTGCCAAAGCAACGTTGCCGATTAAGGTCCAAGGGGTAGTTGTCCAGGCCAGAACATATGTTCCCGGCTCATCTAGTAATTCAAATTTAGCAATGACTGATAAATCTTTGACATCACGATAACCTTCACTTACCTCTGATTGCGATAAGGTGGTTTCACAGCGCGGACAGACGTGCATGGACCGGTAGTCCTTATAGATCAAGTTCTTATTCCATAATTCCTTAAAGGCCCACCAAATGGAATCCATAAAATTAAGGTCCATGGTGCGATAGGAATTTTTCATGTCAACCCAGCGACCCAAACGCCGAATCACCTTCTCCCAGTCTTCAACGTAGGTCATAACGCTGGCCCGGCAAAGATCATTAAATTTGCCAACGCCCAGCTCTTCAATTTCTTTCTTAGTCTTAGTGCCCAGCTGCTTCTCCACGATATTTTCAATCGGCAAACCGTGGCAGTCCCAGCCCCATTTACGGTCGACGTGATAGCCGCGCATGGTCTGATAGCGAGGAACGACATCTTTCATGATGCTGCCGACGATATGGCCATAATGAGCAGTGCCAGTAGCAAATGGCGGGCCATCATAGAAAACGTAGTCGCCACGCGGCGCATCTTTCTCCAAGGTCTTATTAAAAATGTCCGCCTGCTCCCAGAAATCAAGGACGGCCTCTTCCATGGCGGGAAAAGAATTGGCATTAGGTGTTTTTTGTTCTTCGGACATATGTATATTGATTATTTATTTTTACCCCAGATGTTCCAGCGCTTCGGTCCCAGATACTCAGTTTTATCTGATTCAGCGTCTTCCTGACGATTCTTTATCAACTCCGCTTCCCTAGCGGCTTTATCGGCAGCAGCTACACGATCCGCTTCAGCTTCAAGTCTCTCTAATTCTTTTTGTTTTTCGATCTTGTCGGCGGCCTCGGCGCCGTTGGTAATCTCGCTCATATTTTTAAAAGTTAAATTAATTCTTATAAACCATAGCGATACATTCCTTCATTCCGCTAACTAACCTCAGCTCAGTCGCTTTCTCCGGTTCTATCCAGCAATAACCTTTGTGTTCAGACTGACTAATCGTTATTTCTGGAAGATTCTCAAGCTTGATACGGAACATATGGAACTCGAAGTCGTAATCAGGATATTTCACATATACTCTCTGCAGGTATTCCAGCTTCTCCTGTTGTATCTCATGGCCGGTCTCCTCCCTAACTTCGCGAATTACTGCCTCAGACTCAACTTCCCCATCATCCATCTTACCAGCCGGCAAACCCCAGGTATCACCTTCGGATTTATGATTAAGGCGGTGCAGCATCAATATCTTGCCGTCATGTTCCAGATAGCAACTAACGACTATAAACTTAGGGGTGAAATTTTCGGGAATAACTGTATATATCATAATCTATTTTCTCATCTTCATTATATTATCCGTGGCATTATTTAATTTCTTCCAAATCCATTGATATTATTTTCGCCTGGTAATCCGCATCCGAAGGGCGATCAAATTTGAACCAGCCTCTGAATTTCTTATCCTCCAATATATACGGCATAAAATAACGGTCATCGGGCCACATTTGTTCAAAAGGAATTTCCTTAAAACCAAACCAGGCAGGCGCCATCTCTTCGCTTTCCTCCGGTTCTCCAGAAAAATCCTTAACTGTAAAGAGATGGACTTCAAGGATTTTTTTGTCATTCTCAAAAGAAAATTCCAAGATACCACTTTTGGACGAGGAATTAGCAATTAGTCCTGATTCCTCAAAAAGCTCCCTCTTAAACGCATCCTCAAGCGATTCGCCCTCCTCAACCTTGCCGCCAAAACCGTTGTACCGCCCTAAGCCAAAGCCCCTTTTCTTCAAGCCGAGAAGAATCTGGTCATTCCTGATCACAAAACACAGGGTCATGATTTTCTTAACAGTTTCATTTTCCATATACTTAATTACTGGAACTCGTTAATATTTTTCTCCCAATGACTTGTATCCAATTAGTTCCACTCATAACCTTAACTTTAGAAAAAACAATTTCTAGTCCACATTTCCTAAAATATTCCTCTACCTCTTTTACCTCATAATAACTAAAGAATCTTTCATAGGGATAGCCGTAATCGTCTTCAGTCTTAACTTCCTCTTCAATTCCCTCGGCTCCCTTCTGCTTAACGGCGACGAATAGACAACCTCCGACCGTAAGCTTAGCAACCAATTTTCTCAAACTGGTTTCCACATCTTTTTTAGCAATATGCAGCAGAACGGCTTGCATAAAGATACCGTCAAAAAGATATTCCAGTTTATCAACCCCTTCTAGACCCAGGGTCATAAATATTCCGGCAGGCATTTGCCGTTTGGCAATTTCAATCATCTTGTCAGACAAATCAATACCGATAGTGCGCAGTCCGTTATCAGCCAGATATTTTGATTTTAGGCCTCCAGCGCAGCCCACGTCCAACACTAAATCTCCAGGCTTAAGAAATGAAATAAACTTATCTGTCGCTTCACGCCCCCAGTCATCGTCATTATGGTCCTTGTTCCAGTCTTCAGCTATGAGATTATAGGTCTGTTTTAGATCCATATTATTTCCCATGACATTGTTTATACTTCTTGCCGCTCCCACAAGGGCACGGGTCATTCCGCCCGACTTTCTCGCCGCTCTCATTCTTCGGCTTATCATTTACTAAATCAACATTATTGCGGAGAGCGCCCTCCTTATGCATTTCTTTTTCCGCACCGGTGAAATTTAATTTCTGTTCTGGCACGTCGGCAAAAAGCTTGATTTCGGAAGCAGCGGCCATAGTTAAAGCATCGGCGGTTTTATAGATGGAATAGACTACTTGGCGGCTAATGAGATTATTGAGTTCCTGATAGAGAAGGTAGGCCTCCTTCTTGTACTCAACGAGAGGATCGCGCTGGCCGTAGCCACGCAAACCAATGCCGCGACGCAGATAATCAACTGTTTCCAAATGTTCCACCCACATCTGATCAAGAGAGCGAATCAGCACGCCTTTCTCCACTTCTTTAAAAGCTAAGTTAGCAGCCCTAAACTGTTCATCTAAGGACTGATACTTATGTTTTGCTTCCATGATTAATAAATCAGTAATTTCTCGGCGCATATCCTCCTTTGACTTGCCGACCTTCACTATTTCTTCCAATAAGGCGAAGGTGTCAGCTCCGGTCCAAATAGTTTTTATAGTTTCCGCAATCTCTTTCAGATTCCATTCAGCCGACTCGTCGCTAGCTGTATGAAAAGAAACGACCTGGGTTATTTCCTGATTCACCATATCCAAAATAATGTCTGCCAGGGTGCGGGCCGGTTCAATGACATTATCAACCACACTAGTAATAATTTCTTCTTTTTTATCTTCGTTCTTTATCTCCTCAGACTTTACACCTTCAGCAATCTCTAAAATTTCGCGGCGACGACGGTAAATACCTAAACGATGTTTATTAATGACATCATCGTATTCCACTAAATGTTTTCTAATATCAAAATTATTCCCTTCCACTTTCTTCTGAGCGCTTTCGATGGAACGGGAAATTAATTTATTCTCAATCGGCATATCAGCCGGCACTTTCAAGGTCTGCATCAAATTACGCATGCGATCGCCGCCAAAAATACGCATCAAGTCGTCATCGGTTGAGACATAGAACTGAGAAGAGCCCGGATCACCTTGGCGTCCAGCTCGGCCACGCAGCTGATTATCAATGCGGCGCGACTCATGGCGTTCGGTACCGACAACATGCAAGCCACCCAGAGCGCGGACAGTCGCTTGCTCATCCTCAATGGGCGGATTACCTCCCAAGATAATATCAACACCGCGGCCGGCCATATTAGTGGCCAAAGTCACTGCGCCCTTACGTCCGGCTTGAGCGATAATTTCTGCTTCCTTCTGGTGATTCTTGGCATTTAACATTTGCGGACGCAAGCCCTCGCGCTCCATTAACTCAGCCAGTAATTCATTCTTCTCAATGGAGATTGTTCCGATTAAAACCGGCTGCCCTTTTAGACTTCTTTCTTTAGTATCGCGAATAACCGCCTGGAATTTATCCATTTCCGTGCGGTAGATAAGATCATTTAAATCCCCGCGGACATTAGGACGATTAGTCGGAATGACGATGGTTTCCAGCTTATATATCTTATGGAATTCTTCAGCTTCAGTGGCGGCTGTACCGGTCATACCAGATAATTTTCCGTACAAACGGAAAAGGTTTTGAAAAGTGATAGTCGCCATAGTCTGAGATTCTTTCTGAACCTTGACGCCTTCCTTGGCTTCAATAGCCTGGTGTAAACCTTCGCTATAGCGGCGGCCCGGCATCAAGCGACCAGTGAATTCATCAACGATGATGATTTCGCCGTCTTTAGAAACATAATCCTTATCGCGTTTGAATAGCACACGAGCCTTTAGAGCCTGTTCCAAATGATGAACTTCTTTTATTCCGCCTTCAACATAAATATTACCCAGTCCTAAAATTTTCTCAACCTTATTAATCCCGCCTTCAGTCAAAGTGGCGGCCTTCATCTTTTCATCAACATTATAGTCATCATTTTCAATCAGTTGTTCCACGATTTGAGCAAACTTAAAATATTTGTCAGTGGACTCTTCCGCGGAAGCGCTGATAATCAAAGGGGTGCGAGCTTCATCAATTAAAATAGAATCGATTTCATCAACGATGGCATAATTCAAAGAGCGCTGCACGGCCTGGTCCAGACTATAGACCATATTATCGCGCAAATAATCAAAACCAAATTCATTATTGGTGCCATAGGTGATATCGCAGCGATAGGCTTCCCGGCGCGGCACGCGCTTGAAATGTTGCAAGCGTGCGTCGTACTGACTTTCATCGATATAGTCAGCGTCATAGGCATAGGCCGTGTCATGAATGATGACGCCGGTCGATAAGCCCAAAGAATGAAAGACCGGAGCCATCCAACCAGCGCCCAAGCGAGCGAGGTAATCGTTGACAGTAATGAGATGCACACCTTTGCCGGTTAAGGCATTTAAGTATAACGGCAGAGTAGCGACCAAGGTCTTACCTTCTCCAGTTTTCATTTCCGCAATCTGGCCGCGATGCAAAACAATACCGCCGATGAGCTGCACGTCAAAGTGCCGCTGATTCAAGATGCGGCGAGCGGCTTCGCGAATGGTGGCGAAGGCTTCTGGCAGCAAGTCATCAAGAGTGGCTCCCTTGGCTAATCTGTCCTTGAATTCAGCAGTTTTTGCTTTCAATTCATCAGCACTTAATTTCAATAAATCAGGCTCAAAACTGGCAATTTTGTCAATTGTGGGTTTCATAGCCTTAACCATTTTCTCATTGGCGTCTCCGAAGAGTTTAAAAATATTCATATCATTAAAATAATTTACCTAACATTACCAAAACACCTAAACGCTAACAGACCTTAGTTCACCCCTTAGTATAGTACGTATTTCTAATAAAATAAATATTGACTTCTTGTCAAAAAGATGACAAATACCGATAAATTAGCCATAAACAATGATACCAAAAAAGGCACGAACTGTGCCTTTTTATTCTAAAAATTGTTATGACTTAAAACTATCTAGTTGCAGAAATTACCGCTCCCTGTTCAGCCTGAGTGGCGGAAACAGTTACGCGGCCGTTAGCGTTCTTGCTGATGAAATAACCACTGCTGGTGGCCACGCTGAAGACGCCGCCCTTCGGGTCCTGAGGAATAGCAGTCAGATATTTTTCATTCAAAAGGATGACATCCATATTTACCATCGTAGCGCAACTAGTGGTGGCACGACAAATTTCAGTTGAAGTTGAAGTGATCGAGGCCGGCAAGATGCCATTATTATCAATGGCATATTGATAAACAGAATTTAGAATAGTATTAACGTCCGCCTTGCGCTGCGCGTTCCTGGTGTCGCCTAATTGCTTGCTCGGATTAATAGCCAAAATGACGATGCCGGCCAGAATGCCGATAGCTGCTACGACCAATAAGATTTCCAATAAGGTGAAACCACTGAGATTTTTTCGCTTCATAATTAAAATTTAATATTAATAATATAGCTTAAATATAACACATAATTATTAGAGTAGTCTAATTTCCAAAACATCGGTAAACCAAAAGCTAAAATATATAGATACTTGGACTAAAGATTATCTAATTACTTCTGATTTAAAAAATCTTTCCTGAAACTCAGTCAGAGCAATAATCTGCTCGTCAGAATATTTCACGCCACCTGGCACCACAACCAACTTATCATCGTCATCATCAAGGCGATGGATAACGGCGATGCACTGACCAGAGAACTCCTCGAGAGGCTCAAACACTCCCAAGACATAAGCATCAACTTCTTCCCCATCTGGCGCCAGTTCATCAGGAAGATAACCGTAATTAACGGGATAATAGATATCATGCTTGGGATGTTTTGTACCCTGTGCGCGATCAATCTTCACGGAAACATTTTTATTGAGGAATTTAGTAGCGTAGTCAGACATATATATTTACTATATCACAAATATATTTAAACATTAAAAAACAGACCATTAAGATCTGTTTTTTCTCTGAGCCGTTGACCGGGATTGAACCGGTGACCTTCTCCTTACCATGGAGATGCTCTACCAGCTGAGCTACAACGGCAAAGC
>VFKX01000003.1 GCA_009885285.1 Candidatus Falkowiibacteriota bacterium | reverse complement strand
TGCCTCCAGATCTCACTGTTGTTTTTTGGAGATTTGACCCTTATGAACCTTTCGGTTTTTCACAGCCCCTAGTTTTAACGCTTTTGCAAAGTTCTCTTCGAACTTTTTCCCGTGTGCATGGAGAAGGTAGTCCAGGCGAAGTGATTCCCAGGTCTGGGTTTGCGAGTCAAAAGAAGCAGCGTGTTTAGCGAGTGCCTCGGCGATAGGCTTCAGATGTACTGATTCGGCACCTCGAACTGCAATAGTGGCATATCTCATTGCTCTCGCTGATTCTGCGCCGTTTTTAAAAGGGCCTTGCACCGCCCAAACTGCGTTAACCTCGACGAGAATACGGTCAACCGCCTCCGCCATGCGTTTTTTCCGTATGCTATATACCGCGTAGCCAACAACTGCAGCAATGATGGCACCAATTATGTATGTTTTTATCATGTTCCAGCCTCTTTTGTGTGGGATCTGTTGTGTCTTTTATTCTGGTCAGGCATGGCCTGGACTATCTTCGGGCCTTACCGCTGATCTGGTTGATCTCTATTCTGAAGACCTTTGTAATCTTGTCTTTATGCTCAATGTATTGTTTACCCTCTTCAATAAAATCACAGCAGTATTTCTCTAATAGCCACAGCAAAGCGTCATGTCTCTCGTTACCATAAACTTCTGAAACAACGCCAAAAACCACGGCACTCTCGTATTCAGTGCCAAATTTGTCCGGCAGAACGTTAGTGTTACCGACTACGCAAAAGGAAACTTTAGAATTGTGCTCGATATTTTCGAGTTTATGGCCACAGAGAGCACAGTGGAAATAGATGCATTTGTTCTTATAAACATAATTCAAGGGCACACCATAGGGTTGTCCATCTTTGCTGACAGTCGATAAAACCCCATATTCAGCGTTCTCGAGGATATTTTTTGACTCTTGAATGTTTATTTCTCGGTCACTTCTCCGAATACCTTTCATACGTTCTTCCTTTATGTCCAACGGGCATGAAGTTGACCCGCCATCGGCGGGTCTTGCCGACGGTTGGATATCTTCTCCGCAAATTAACTTACTATTTGACAATGTGTAGCCACAAGGATACAGTGTGCTCATGGTAGAAATTCGCAAAACCGAACTGTTTGCCAACTGGCTCGACAACCTACGTGATATCCAAGCCAAGGCTCGTGTCCTTGTCAGGATTGAGCGTCTTGCCTCGGGAAACGCAGGTGACGTCAAGCCTGTTGGTGAAGGTGTTTCGGAAATGCGAATCAACTACGGTCCCGGCTATCGTGTTTACTTCGTCCAACGTGGCAGCGAGTTGATCATTCTGCTGGCAGGCGGTGACAAGAGCAGTCAACCTCGGGATATTAAGGCGGCAATTCGCCTCGCACAGAACTTATAGGAGTTAGAAATGTCCAGAACAGTTACCAGTCGCTATGATGTTGCCGAGCACCTCCGCACTCCGGAAGAAATGGCTGCCTATCTTGAAGCTTCCCTTGAAGAGGCCAATGGCGATGCCGCTTTTATTGCCAAGGCGCTAGGTGATATTGCCCGTGCCAAGGGGATGTCTCAGGTGGCTCGTGACGCCGGTCTTTCTCGTGAAAGCCTCTACAAGGCGCTTTCAGGCGAGCGAGTTCCAGGTTTTGATACAATTCTCAAAATTGTTTCAGCCTTGGGACTCAAGCTTCACGCTGAAGCCGCCCATTAGTTTTTCTCGTTTTCATCGCCTACAGCAATTTCTGATTCAGGGGGTGATTCCTCGTTTAGAAGTTCGCTTAATTCAATTGGATCCATCCGTTTGATTAGCTTTTCAACTTTTCTGTCATATTGTCGGTCGTTTGGCTCCACGCCGCGTTGCGCCTTTCTGCCATACTCCTTTACGAACTGACCGATGTTACTTTTCAGCCAATCTTTCTTCTTTTTTCCTGGCATTGTTATCACCCAACGTGATAAGGCACACCGGCTCGGCGGGGGCTTTTTCCCGCTGACCGGTGCTGCCGTTTGTTGAATATTTGATGTTCTCGCCGTTGGTTTTGTCTGGTTTTGTCAAATGCGAAGGTCTGATTCTTAAAGGTTCTCTCCTATCAGTAGCTGTTGGCTTCCCCAAAAGGACATATTTCGGTTTCTTTTTGATATCTGGTACCAACACGACTACTGTCAAATCTTTCACCAAGGACATGAACTAGGTCACCTATGTTTATATTATTAGATCTATCATGATAATGTAGTGAATAATCCTTCCTACACATTTGGGTTCCAATTTGGGAGGGCGTTGATAGCCCAAATTCAATGTGTGCATTTTCAACAGATATTTCGTGTATCGTTTTAAATTTGTTTTCAAGTAAGTTAAATGTAAGGCCAATGTCTGCAGGTATGAACGTAGTTACACCATTAAAAACTTCATTAAATATGTTAGCTAGTTCACATCTGTACTCTTTTAGCTCTTCTCCAAATTCTGATAGCAAGCAAACATCTGGCTTCAATATTTCATTTATTTTTACAAGACCAATTCTTCCTAGGTGGTTCTTATAATATGAACGACCTCTTATCGATGGAAGGAGATAATTTTCTTCATAACGCTTGAATCCCCCCAAATGTGCTACCAGTAGTTTGTATTTGCCCCTCAATTTTCTATTCATAGCAGAATATGCTTTTGCAATTGAATCGCTCCAGCCAGTATCTCCAGTGTAAATAATAGCTGTATTGTCGATATCTAATATAAAACCAACTGAATCACGATCTGAAATAATGTCATTATGTTTTGCAGGCATAACGGTCATTTTTAGACTGGGTTGGAGTTCCCTTACGTCACCCGCTTCTACAACATGAAGTCTATAATCGTTACCTGAAAACAGATCAAACATTCCTGAATATTTTAATAGCGTGCTTTTGGTTAGATAAATATCTACGACTTTCCTTCTTTTTGAAGCTAAAAAAGCATGTTCCACATCTTCCTCAGGTATGTCATCAACATTTACTTTTCGCTTTTTAGATAACTCGGAGAGAATTGTATTTTCTCTATAACGATCATCAAGACCTATTATAAGCTCATTGTACTTGTGGAGTAAGGTAAGTATTGATTCAAGGTCAGCGGTGTGATCATTGTGTGAGTGTGTAATTAGAATAGAATTGATTTCAGAAAAATGGTGTCCAGAGCCTTTAAAGTTATCTATAAAATTAAATCCGGGGTCTATTACGATTCCTTTTCCATTCGCTTTTAAAAAGTAGCCCCCTCCTTTGCTAATGTAATGATTATCTGCAATTATCGGAGTATAAGAATTCCATCTCCGCAATATAGTAAAATAGTTAGTCTCAGAAGCGACAGTTTTTTCTTCGATAAATTTCATAAAGGACCGCTGTCCGTCAAATACCTTACTCTCTATGCCACGACTCTTTGTCAACGTTATCAATTGAAATGCTTTATCGCCTGTATCTTCATTTTTTGTTGCCTCAATAGCCTCAAGCTTTTCATCAATATCTTTAAGTTCTTTTTGTATCAAGGATCTTCTGTAATCATCATCACTATCAAACAAATCAATAGTTTTTGTTAGAAGTTCCTTTGCTACAACATATTCACCTCTATCTGCAAGTAGTGAGCTTAGATGCTTCACCGCATAAGCGTATGTGGGATCAGCCTCTATGGCTTTACGATAACATCGCTCTGCTTCAATATCTTGACCTAACTCTTCGTAAATAATCCCAAGAGAATCGAGGGCATATGTCTCTTCTGGATTAATTTCAAGTGCCTTGTTGAATAGAAATATTGCTTTGTTATATTCGTCAACATATGAGTATGAGTCCGCAAGAAATGATAAAAGGAGTGAATCTTCAGGCTCTATCTTCAGCGCTTTTTCGAATACCTCTATCGCGTTAAAAAAGTCGCCAACATACCCATAACATAGCCCAAGCTGGGATAGTATTTCGGCATCATCTGGCATAAGTACAACTAACTTTTTATAGGTCTCAATTGCTGCCTCAGATTCCTCTGAATCGTAGTAATGATTAGCTACTTTAAGAAGTACTTCAACGTTTTCTGGGTCTTTTTTTAGATGTTCCAAAAGAATTTCAATTCCCTCTTCCTTGCTTGTTGAAATTGTTGTTGAACTCACGATACCCTCCGTTAACTTAGCTATATTTCGACTACAATTATAATATTTGAATTATGTTCAACGGTTATGCGCTTGACCTGACGGGCGGATTATTGCCCGTTCACGGTCTGAGCGTATGGTTGTACATTCTTCCACTATTTGAGTTTCAATATGGAGTCAGCAATTCTTTGCAAGTACTTGTGAGTGCTCCCATAAGCCTTTGCGTATTGTCTGCCGAGGTTTTTGTCAATATCGTAAATTACCTCTAGCGCATCACCCCTAAAATAGTAGATTTCCTTGTCGTCCTTTAATATCGCCTCCAGTGTTGGAATTGCACGCTTGTCTTTTCTTTTTCCAAGAGCCGCAATTGCGTACCGTCGATACTTCATATCAGGATGTTTGACAGCCTCACATATGGCAAGAGTCATTTCTTTACGGGCTTTTTCCAATGGGATGGGGATATCAAGTTCATAAACGGCATCTTGATAAAAATCATCCCATGTCTTTTTAAACTGAGAACCACCTGTCCTATATTCCACTCCCGGAGGATCTCCGTATGCTACCGAACAAGTCACAAGCATGCAGATGCAGATTATGAATGTCTTAATTCTCATTTTTCCTCGCTGGTGTACAACGGCTTTGCGCTTGACCTGACGGGCGGTCTCATCGCCCGATCATGGTCCGAGCGCATGTTATACATTTACCTTGTTTATAGATGATCGCTTCATGAAATAAAGAACAATTACTAGAAATGGTAATGCGGACACTATTGCAATTATGCCTACAGGAGAAATTGGATATTGAGATTTTTCGAGTACGTTCAGGATACTCAGCCCAATTGGAAGGTTAACAAGAATAACAATGGTTAAGTATCCCATCCACTTCAGTTGAAAAATATTTATTTCCTTTTCTACTTCAACACTTTGCTTAATAGGTATTGGTTGCTGTGATACTGAAAATAGCTTCTTATCGATAATGTCATGTGCTTTGTACCAGACGTAGCATCCAAAAAATGAAAGTGGGCAAGTAAGGATAAAAGCTATTATTGATCCTTCTTTATTTGATTTTTGAGCAACAGAACCGTAAAGCTCAACTAGCTTCGGGAAATGGTCCGAAATCCAAAAGTAATTTTTTGCCATCAGAAAAATGAATAAAGGAACGACCGTCAGGGAAAAGGTAAGTCTCAACGGAATTCTGAAATTTAAATTACGATAAACTATCCAAGTCGTTGGAACGAAGAAAATAAAAAGCAATGTGCCACCTACAAAATATCCTACTATCTCACCAGACATGAATCATTCCTTATTTGTATAACGGGCCTAGCCTTGACCTGCCGCCCGGTCTTTTGGGCGGTCTGGTCGTAGGCTTTGTTATGCGCTTTTTTCGCCGTTATCTGCCGATCACTTTTGAGATTTCTTGGCTTTGCTGCAACCTTTTCTCAATTCGTTTTCCCGGCTCAACCATTAAGGAGAAGTAGGCTATGTCAGTCCCACGAATAATAGACTCTACGGTTTCAACAAATTGTTTCTTGTTGGACGTGTCGTCCTCGTCAGAATACGAGCCGGTTCGGTTTAGGTATCGGTATTTTTCTGATTTTAATTGTTCTGATACTAAACGGAACTTTTCCCATTTAGCGCCGTAATTTTGGAACTCTTCAAGTTGGTAAGTAGCCAATACGATTGTTGATAGTATCAATGCAATGATACCCATAAAAACTTTGTAATCTTCTGGGACAGTAAAAGCTAAAGCAATTACCATGGTAGTTAAAACATTGCAGGAAATGGCGGTTAGTTTTATTCGCCTATAAGTTTTCTGGTTTCTAATTGCGTTAATGTCGAAGTAGCTAATTTGGTCGTCAACTCGTTCGTTCATGTATCTGTCAAACTCATTTTCGCTCATGTTTTCACCCACTCAAGGAGGTAGTAAAATGTATTGGTTCTCATTTGGTTTTTGGAGTTCGGCATCTGGTATTTTCTTTGTCCGAGAAAGGATTTATTCAAAATGGGGTTGGCGCTCCCGTTTCGGCTGGACTCCTTTTGTGAAATTCAGAAAGCGGTACTCCTCGTGGTTTGGTTATTTTAGGCCAAATTCAGCAATACAGTCTGACCGCTTGGATGACACTGGCACTATTCCAGCCGACCGGATCACAGATTGATGCTTCTTGGACTTTGATAGGGACTCTTTCTTGTCCCCAGGGCTTGACTCCGATGATTATCTTGTTCATTCGTTTTGCTTCGGATATCTCGTAGTCAATCCATCCGCTATAAGCGGCATACATACCACCAAGGATTATTACAACTTGTGCCGGAGATATTTGTCTTGTCATGCCATCTGCTAAACCTGCCGTAGTTTTATCTGTTAAAGCGGCTGTACTCGGTACGCTGCAATTTTTCCAGGTAAAGTTTGCAGTGTCGTTGAACCACTTTTCAATGGTCAGATAATGTTCTTCGTAAGACCATGCGTGACTGATGAAAATCATTCTTGTTTTTAATTCTGGCATTTCAATCTCCTTTTTTGGGGTTGTCTTGCATAACGTGATAAGGCACACCGGCTCGGCGGGGGCTTTTTCCCGCTGACCGGTGCTGCCGTTTGTTGAATATTCGCTGTTCTCGCCGTTGGTATGTCTGGTTTTGTCAAATGCGTGGTCTGACCCTTGAAGGTTCCCTTTTTTCTCTCTCAATTACTGAAATAAAAGAACAGGCTACTTTGTTTGAACTCCATTCAAAAGTAGCCTGCCTTTGCTTAGCATTAATTAATTGTCACGTAATTCAGCTTGCCAGTCACCGTAATCGTCTTGGTGAACCAAAAAATCACCTACTTTGTCGAAGTTGACTTGTTTTCCTTGATTAAAGACATCATTCAGCCCAGCAATCCCAACACATTGAACTTGAACTGGCCAGTATCTTTTCTCATTGTTATAATTGCCTGCTCGCACGACCTTCAGCTCTTTCAACTTGACCAGATGGCCACCCGCAAGATTGCCAACCCACTGAACAGGTATATATTTTTTTAAAGATTTTGTAATTGCTTCCGTAACTTGTTCACCTGTCGGCCTTTTTGGTGCAGCAGTGGCGACGGAAGTGTAAGCAAATAATATTACTACCGCAATGAAGCATTTAAGAAATTTATTCATACGTACTCCGTGGTTATTTTATTTGTTGCTGCACATGACCTATTGGAACATACCGCCCCGCATGGAGGCCTCCCAGTCACCGTAATCACCTCTTACTAAAACGAAATCTGCTACCTTGTCGAAAGAAACTACCTTCCCTTGATTAAAAGGATCATTCAACAGGCATTTCCCTGCAACACGAATACGCATAGGCCAGTATCTTTCCCGATCATTATAAATTCCTATCCTCTGTACTTCTACAGCACTCAACTGGGCATTTCTACCGCCACCAAGGTTACCAACCCAGGATACAGGGATTTCTTTTTGTAATGCTCGCTGTACTGCACTCGCAACTTGATTGTCATTTGGCATTGCATTTCTTGCTTTTTCTGCAAGCGCAACGGCATCTTTGTAACCTTTAATAAAACCGTCAGCCGCCAAAAACTCTTTTTCTGCCTCGGCAAAATTGTTTTTCGCCAAGTAAGCTTGACCGCTTTCATAGTGTGATTGAGCGTCTTTTTCGTCTGCTAGTGATTTGTACTTACTTGATAAAGATTGTGAATCCTTAAAATTACTTACAAATGAATTTGATTTTTCAAACTGTTCCGCTGCTTCTCTAAAATTTCCTGCTTTTACTAAGCTCGTCCCTTGCTCAAAATGTGACAGCGCATCCTTCTCATCGGCTTTAGCTTTATATTTTATTGCCAATGCCTGAGAATCTTTGAATGTAGCAACAAATGATGTTGCTTTCTCGAATTGCTCAGATGCATCTCTATAATTTTCGGATTTTGCTAATGTTATGCCTTTGCCATAATGACTTTGTGCGGCCTTCTCGTCGGCAATGCCTTTGTATTTAGCAGCTAAGTTGCTGGCATCCTTAAATCCTTCAACGATATTGTTTGCTTTAGTGAAGTAGTCGGCGGCTTCACGATAGTTATTACTTTTTACTTGAGCTTGGGCTAATCTATAATTTGATTCAGCTATCTTGTTTTTGCAGTCTTTATATGGATCATTATGCTTTAATGCTTCTTGGTAACTATTAATGGCATTGCTATAGTCGGAGCCATTATAATAATTCTCCGCATCTTTATAATATTTTTCAGATGCTCCTGATTTCATTTCGGCAATTTTCTGTTTTGCGTCGATGGTTGTCACACTCAAGCAACTGTAAGAATTGGATTTGTCGATAAATTTAGCTAGGTCCGTGTATTGCGGCAGAGCAGATTCAAAATCAGATGAGCGTTCAAAATTGGCGGCTTTTTCAAGCTTCTGGTTATATGCTTGGTTTGCTGTCTGACAGAGCTTCAATTTTGCATCTTTGTTGTCTGACTCCAGTCGTAATGCCGTTAAATATTCTTCTGATGCACCATAATAATTTTTTGTGGTGAGTAATTCGTCACCGCGTTTTACCGCTTTCGCTGCCGGAGTTGCACAACCGGAAACAGAAATAATAACGAGACAAATTACGACAAAATTAACAGCACTGACAAACGACCATAAACTCCTCATAAATTCTCCTCCTTTTTTTTGCGACCCTCTGTGGACATCGTTGAACACCAACCAAGATGGGGTCTTTCTCTTGTCGTTCAACGGCTCGCGCCCTTGACCCGCGCCGGGGCGTTTCTCAGCCCCGGTCGGTGTCCAAGGGCCTGGTTGGCACATTCCATTCCTATCAATTTGTTCCCTTGGTAACTAACTGATAGTTTTTAACCATGAAGTAAATTGTACAAATAAAATAAAAACCCCATCCAACGACAGGGATAAAAAAGAATACGGTAATAACTGCGTGTATGCAGACTGGCACAAGAACCTTTGAAAACGGTTGTTTGGCAAGTGCTAAACGTGAAATCAAAGTCCCTATGAAGCCAAGAAAGAATGTTAAAAGAAGAGATACAATGCTTAATATCAGTTTGCTTTCTTCGGACTCAGTGTCTTTGATGGGATAAATTTTTAATGCATAGCCTTCGTTCGGGACGAAATCTACTGGTATGTCAGCTTTTGGTGTGTCTCCGCCCTTCCACTCAGGCAATTCAAACGTGTAACGGTTTCCATCTGTACCTCTTACGGCACCCTCGTTACTGCTACTGTCATATCCCAAAATCTTCCCTTTCATTTTTTGGTCTCCCTTTCGATAGTTAGCAATAACGTTCTTTAAGTAAGGTAACTATTTGACAAGCGATTTTATCATTTGTGTAGCTGCTAATTAGGCCGAAAAAAAAGCGGTCGATCATACTTCCAATTATCGTTGGAGGTGTTTTGCTTACAATTATCCTGCCTCCGGCCTGGCCGACTCGGGCACCTTTAAATGTACTTTTTTTAATCATTAATCCTTTTTTGCCGATAACGCCGTAAAGAGAATACTCATATTCTGGGAATTCCTTTTCAAGAAGTTCTTTGATCTCGTGCATCTCTACTGGGATCGTCGGTTTGAAAAATAATGTTTGCATACACTACCCCTTTTAATGGCTCCTAGAGTTACCGTTGGCAGCCAAGACGGAGCCCTTGTCTCGGTGGCCAACGG
>VFKX01000034.1 GCA_009885285.1 Candidatus Falkowiibacteriota bacterium | reverse complement strand
GGGCTTAAGGCGCGCATGTTTGGGGCTGGGCATCCGCTTGTTTGAGGGCACTCAGGTTTGGGCGTTGGAAAAAGAAGCGAAGCAGATGGTGGTGAAAACGCCCAATGGCAGAGTTTCAACAAAAAAAGTTGCATTGGCTACAAATGCATATCCGCCATTATTAAAAAAATTATCTTTGTATGTTGTGCCTGTGTATGATTATGTATTGATGACGGAGCCGTTGAGTATGGCACAGCGTGCCGCGATTGGCTGGGAAAAACGCATGGGCATTGGCGATGCGAATAATCAGTTTCATTATTATCGCACCACTGCCGATGGCAGAATTTTGTGGGGCGGCTATGACGCGGTCTATTATAAGAATAATGGTTTTGGCGCCAGCTATGAAAAAAATGAAGAGGTGTGGGGCAGGCTGGCAGAACATTTTTTTGAGACCTTCCCGCAATTGGAAGGATTAAAGTTTACACATGGATGGGGCGGGGCGATTGATACCTGCTCACGCTTTAGTGTTTTTTGGGGCAAGGCATTTGGCGGTGATGTTGTGTACTCGCTGGGCTTCACAGGTTTGGGCGTGGGCGCTTCGCGCTTTGGCGCGTTAACGATGCTGGATTTGTTGTATCGAAGAAAAACCGAACGAACTGAATTACAGATGGTTAAGACAAAACCGTTTCCGTTCCCGCCTGAACCATTTCGCGCGCCGATCATTAAGTTCACGCAATGGTCTTTGGATCAAGCGGATCAAAATAATGGCAAGAGAAATTTGTGGTTAAAGCTCTTGGATGCGTTGGGGCTGGGGTTTGATTCGTGAAGTAAAAAGAATTGTTCTGGGCTTGGCTTGTGGGTGTATACTTGAAGAAATGGCGGGAAACATATCCTTCCGCTCAATTGATTTTAATTAAATTTCTGGATGGGTAAATTATGAGCTTCAATGAAAACACCAGAGTAAAAATCCCCGCAATATTGCACTTGAGCCGATTGGGTTATGAGTATATTTCGTTGTCAAAGTCAACTCATGACGAAAGCACAAATATATTCACGGATATTTTTATTAAATCAATTCTTCGAATTAATCCTGAAATGGAAGAAGGTCAAGCGAAAAGAATTTTCGAAGACGTCTCACTTGTTCTTGAAAATGAAGATTTAGGTGAAGCGTTCTATAATTTGTTGACTGCAACTTCAGATACAAAGCTTATAGACTTCAAAGATTTCAACAATAATTCATTTCATGTTGTGACTGAACTAAATTACAAAAACGGGGAAGATGAATTTCGACCCGATATTACCTTGCTCATTAATGGTATGCCTCTCGTATTTATTGAAGTCAAAAAGCCAAACAATCATGGCGGCATTATTGATGAACGTGTCCGTATGAATGCCCGTTTCAAAAATAAAAAATTCCGCAAGTTTATAAACATTTCCCAAATTCTTGTTTTTTCCAATAACATGGAATATGACACCGAGTCAATTGAACCTGTTCAGGGTGTTTTTTATTCTTCAACATCTTATTCAAACGCAAATTTTAATTGTTTCAGAGAAGAGCAAGAGTTTGACCTATCAGCATTGCTGAAACCAGAAGACGACGCTCTTGAAAACTTTGTTCTAAAAGACAACAACCTTTCATCTATAAAACATTCCCCTGAGTTTTTTACCAATAAAAACCCAAACAACCCGACCAATCGGGTATTGACCTCTTTGTTTAGTAAAGAACGCTTGGCAATGCTTTTGCGATATGGTTTTACTTATGTAAAAACCGAAAGCGGACTTGAAAAACACATCATGCGCTATCAACAATTTTTTGCAACAAAAGCCATTGAAAAGAAACTGGATGAGGGTATCAAAAAGGGAATTATTTGGCACACCCAAGGGAGCGGAAAAACCGCGCTTGCTTATTACAACGTGCAATATCTTACTGATTACTTCCAGCGCAAAGATGTTGTGCCAAAATTTTATTTTATTGTTGACCGCATTGATTTATTGAATCAAGCCAAGCGCGAATTTACCAGTCGTGGATTAACGGTCAATACCATCAACACCAAAGATGCGTTAATTGCTAATTTCAAATCAAATCAAGCCATTCAAAATCTGAGCGGCAAGCCTGAGATTACGGTTGTCAATATTCAGAAATTCAAGGAAGATAACGATGTATTAAAAGCCAGCAATTATGACATCAACACCCAGCGGATTTATTTCCTGGATGAAGTTCACCGTAGTTACGACCCGAACGGAAGTTTTCTAGCCAATCTTGTCAGTTCAGATAGAGACGCCATTCTGATTGGTTTGACGGGTACGCCGCTGATTGCCAGTGACAAACGCTCACGAGATACCTTCGGGGGCTATATTCACAAATATTATTACAATTCTTCAATTGCAGACGGCTATACCTTGAAGTTGATTCGTGAAGACATTGAGACTGGCTATAAAATTCAGTTGGAGCAAGCGCTGAAAGATGTTGAAATTCTAAAGGGTGACTTAAACAAGCGCGAAGTTTATGCCCACAAAGTATTTGTCGAGCCGATGCTTGATTATGTTGTCGAAGATTTTATCAACAGCAGAATTAAATTTGACGATCATTCCATAGGCGGGATGGTTGTCTGTGACAGCGCAGATCAAGCCAAAACCATGTTCAATATTTTCATCAATAAATACAACCCGAACCAAAAAACAGTTGAGGAAATATTCCCTTACTCAATGATTCGTGAAGTGGCTCCTGCGTATGGGAAAACCCCTGACAGAATACTCACCGCCTCTTTGATATTGCACGATGTCGGCTCAAAAGATGACCGCAAAGAAGAAGTAGAAAAGTTCAAGGCGGGTGGCATTGACCTGCTCTTTGTGTACAACATGCTTTTAACAGGCTTTGACGCAAAGCGATTAAAGAAACTCTACATTGCCCGCGTGGTGCGCGACCATAACTTGTTGCAAATGTTGACACGTGTCAACCGACCCTATAAAAACTTTCGCTACGGTTTTGTCGTGGATTTTGCCGATATTCGCAAGGAGTTTGACGCGACCAACAAAGCCTATTTTGAAGAACTACAAGCCGAACTGGGCGACGAAGGCAAAAACTATTCCGCCTTGTTCAAAACCAAAGAAGAGATTGAAGCCGAATTTGCAGACAGCAAGGAAAAACTCTTTCATTATGATTTGAAGAACGCAGAGACTTTTTCTAAGCAAATTAATGAAATTGAAGACCGCAAACAAATGCTTGAGATCAAAAAAGCGCTGGAAAATGTCCGTAATCTCTACAATTTGACCCGCTTATACGGTCATTATGATTTACTTGAAAAAATTGATTTTAGAAAATTTACGGAATTGCTTGATGAAGCCGCCCGTCGTTTGGATTTGTTGAACATCAAGGAAGCGATTCAGAACAACGTAGACACAACCAATTTGCTGAATGTGGCGCTTGAAAATGTGTACTTTACCTTTGTAAAAAAATCAGAGCATGAATTAATTATTGCCGACCAGTTGAAAGATGCCCTGCGCAAGACGCGTGAAGCCTTGAATAGTAATTTTGACCAGACTGACCGTGAGTTTGTTTCTTTGTACGAAGAATTGAAGCGGCTTTTTGACATGAAGAACTTAAACGAAGTGACTCAGGATGATATGCGCAAAAATATCGGCACTTTGGAAAAAATCTTTGAAAAGGTAAAAGAACTAAACAGAAAAAATGATTTATTAAAAGCCAAATATGAAAATGACGCTAAATACGCCCGCGTTTACAAGCGCATCGTGGAAAAAGGCGGCATTTCCCAGCGCGAGAGTGAGATTCAAGAATCGCTGGCAGAGGTCAAGAAGCAGACGGATGAGAAAATTTTGCTCAAAACAAAACTATTGGATCACGATGCCTTTTTCTCGCAGATGATGATGAAAAATGTAATTGAAGCCTTCGATAAAATCAAAGTCTCGCTGGAACCTGAGTCGGCAAAATTTATCAACAATTTGCTGGTGCGCGAATATATGAATGAATACCAAAGCGTGTAAGATAGACCCCGCAGGGGTCAAATATTTCTAGCGCGCAGCGCGATAAAGAACGTGCGACCCCGTAGGGGTCGTACATAACGGCATAACCAATATTATAGAGATTCGACCCCTACGAGGTCGGGTGGAGGAATCTTGTGAGTAGTACCTATACCCAAATTTATATTCAGGTGGTGTTTGCGGTGAAGTATCGGCAGAGTTTGATTTTGCCAACATGGGAAACCGAGTTGTACAAATACATTACGGGGATTGTGCAAAATAAGGAACAGAAAATGTTGGCGATTAATGGGATGCCCGACCATCTCCATTTTTTGATTGGCATGAAGCCATCTTGTTGTTTATCTGATTTAGTGCGCGAGGTGAAAAAATCTTCCAATGAGTTTATCAACGAGAAGGGTTTTTGCCCGTCGAAATTTCAATGGCAAGAAGGGTTTGGCGCGTTTTCATACAGCCATTCGAGTTTGGACAATGTCATCGGCTATATAATGAGGCAGAAAGAACATCATAAAAAGCAAACGTTCAAGGATGAATATTTGACCTTCCTAAAAAATTTTTCAATTGAATACAAAGACGAATATCTATTTGAATGGATCGACCAAACGACCCCGTAGGGGTCAAATATTTATAACATCACAAGAGTATGAAAACGACCACGAACCCCGTAGGGGTCAAATCTTTATAACACCGTAATATCCAAAAAACACATGCGACCCCGTAGGGGTCGTATAATCCGACCATACAAAAATTCTATAAAGATAGGACTCCTTCGGAGTCTTGACTGCGAAGCGGTCATATGTTTATAACTCGCACTATCTAAAAATCACCCCGACCCCGACGGGGTCGAATGTTCAAAGGAAAAACAATGGCATTAACCACAACGCAAGACTTTACATCACAAACCAAACAACTGATCGACTCCCTCAAAGGAGTCTGCGCCTCTTACGGACTTGGTAATGACGGCAACGAATTCAAGATCATCACGCAGACCTTCCTTTATAAATTTATGAACGATAAATTTGGCTATGAAGTGAAACAGATTGACCCCAAACTTGGCAAAGCAGAAAATTGGGAGCAGGTGGTGGCAGGGTATTCAGATAAGGATTTTCTGCTTCTTAGCGGAATGGAAGCTTTTCCCCTAAGCGGC
>VFKX01000102.1 GCA_009885285.1 Candidatus Falkowiibacteriota bacterium | reverse complement strand
GTTCTTATTGGCTATGCGCGCAAATAATTAGATCAGGCCAACCCTTTCGGGAATGCTTATTACCTTATCCATTTATAAACCAATCTTAAGAGTGTCTATTCATTCATAAGTTTAAATAATTGTTAATTAGCGCCGTAATTTTTCAGTGTAATTTTATAAGCTGTTGTTAAAATTAATTTATATGAATTCCATATAAGATAAATGGATACTAAAAGTGGTAATGGTTCGATGCTGATTAACAAATCTGCCCCCACTGGCACCTCAGCAAAACCCGATTTTTTTCTTTTTGCCAGAAGATGTCTTACGGTTATTCAAATCTTCCGGTAGCAGGTGGTCTCGTTTATCCAGCTTGGCGTTGCCAAAGGCGTCGACTAGCAACTTCCGCATATTCCTTGGCGCATCTTCTGCCAGGCAATCCAGTACGTCATTGCTTGGCTCGACATCAAAGCCCCATTTATGCTGTTCAAGGATGTCCCGATAAATAGACAGGGCGATTTTGATGGATCCATCGTGATCCGGACGTTCGATAACATACACATCCATACGATTCAGGATTGGGTCGGGAATGTTGCTTTCGTTGTTGGCTGTGGCGACCCAGAGGATGTTGCTGGCATCAATATTCACCTCGATAAACTCGTCCTTGAAGTGCAACGCCGTATCGTGCTCCAACAGCCCGTAGAGCGAACCCATAGGATCGTATCGGCTATCGCCGCCAGCTTTGTCCAGTTCGTCTAGTGTAATCAGAGGATTGGCAAAATCGCCGTTAATCAAGGCATGGGCCACTTTGCCGGGCTTGGCATTGCTCCACTGGGAAGAAGCACCGGAAAGAATCCAACCCGCAGTCAGCGAACTCATGGAGAGGAATTCAAAAGACGTTCCCAGCACTTTAGCCATACTTTTTGCGAAGTGGGTTTTGCCCAAGCCGGGTTCGCCCAGCAATAGCATAGGCGTAAACTGCATCGGCTCGTTGCCGTCGATAGCCAGCGCCATGTGTCTTTTGAGGGCGTCTATCACCTCGCTGAAATTAGGGGATGATTCATACAAATCGTCCAGCCCGTTTGTGGAAGAAGGTTTGACAATAAAACGCACCCCGCCGCTCTTTTTCATGCCTTTGTACATGGCTTGTAGCGTTTCGTTACCCTTAGAGCAGGAATCCTCCATGGCGCGTTCGACATCCGCGAGACTGTAAATCGTTTTGAATTCTGCAAGCGGGATTTGGGTGGGCATATTCATAAGAACCTCCGTGTTTATTAAGTGAGACACTTTTCCTGTATCAAATTTAAACAGAATCAATTCGATCTGCTGCCGGATCAGAGGTAATGGAAGACGTTGCATGATCCATTTTCAGAGCGTTTGATATATGTATCGGCGTAAAAAGCAAAAGGTTAAAATTAGTCAGCTCAAATCGCTATGTTTTATTAAGATATACTCATGGGCGATTTTCACCCAATGTAGAGCGGTGTATCCAGTAGAGCCTGATTAATCGAAGCCATGACTGGAGAAAAGCGGGAGGCCAAGCCACGCTGCAGGCCGCGAAAGGATCATGACGAATCCCCATCGCGTAACTTAGAGCAAGGGAAATTGGGATTAAGATGACAAACGCCATGAGCATCCGTGCTTGGCCCCTTTAATTTTTTGCACCTATACGACACTCACAAAAGCGCAAAGAAAAACAGCAGGGGCAGATGGTAAAACAATCAATGCGCGGGTAGAAGAAGCGATCACAAAGCGTTGTACAACAGACATCAAGGGGCAAAAACCAGCAGTGGATCACCCTTGGAGAAAATGCACATCGGCAAGTCCGCCACCGATAGCAAAACCGTTATCCAATAACACCGATGACGAAGGGAGAAAGGGACATTTCTACTTTGCAGCGAGGGGATATTTCTATTTAGCGTTGACACAGCAACAGATAACTGTAACCAAAAATCTGACAGTCTGCTAAACTTCATTTAGTTCGTCTGCATTTCAAGGTTATTGATTATGCGGCACTGTGTTAATTGCGTGGTTCTAGGCGCATAGCCTCTCGCAATCCACATTATGTCAATGGTAGTCTAATCTGTTGCGTACATCCCGAGCGTGCCCTGTGAATCAGCCCCCTTCGCTACTCTTAACTACTGAGAATGAATACATTCCGTTAATTGTTGACTTGGACGGAACTTTAACGCCAACGGATACGCTAATTGAGTCGATCATTCGGCTGGTCAAGCACTACCCATTGGATGTGCTGAAGCTTCCATTTTGGATGCTAAGCGGTCGCGCTGTTTTCAAGTCGAATATTGTTTCGCGAGTCGGTTTTTCAGTTGAAAATCTGCCCTTTCGACAGTCATTTGTGGACTACTTACGCAGCGAGAAGGGAAAAGGTCGGCGGATTATCCTTGCCACGGCGGCTCATCGGAGCATTGCTGAATCTGTAGCAGTGCAACTTGGGTTGTTCGATAGCGTGCTTGCAAGCGATGAGAAACGAAATCTGAAAGGAAAGGCTAAGCTCGAAGCCATCCGCGAAACGGTTGGTGAGAGATTTGTCTATGCCGGCGATAGCGCGGCTGATTTGCCCATATGGGAGGCGGCGGAAGCTGCGGTGTTGGTTGGGACGTCGGTCCGAGTCGCCAAAGCCGCTCGGCGTAACACTCCAATTGAGCGAGAGTTTCCGCGAATAAATCCAAGCGGCATTGTTTGGCTTCGCGCGTTACGGGTTCATCAATGGCTAAAAAACCTTCTACTGTTCGTCCCGTTGTTAACTACCTTTTCTTTCTTCGATGCCAGTAAGCTGGCGACAACGATTGTTGCATTTTTCGCCTTCTCTCTTGCTGCATCTGCAACCTATGTGGTAAATGACCTATGGGACATTGAAAATGACAGATCGCATCCACGAAAGCGTAATCGCCCATTTGCCAACGCAAGCATAACTATTCCGACTGGCATCACAGTTGCCGCTGGTGCACTGATAGTAGCGCTCATGTTGGCGGCCTTCATTTCGAATGGCTTTCTCCTGATGCTTCTTCTCTATATCACGCTTACCAGTGCATATAGTTGGGTACTCAAAGAGTATGTGCTGATCGATGTACTGACGCTTTCATTACTTTACACACTACGTATCCTTGCCGGAGCGGTCGCCATCGGCGTATTAACCAGTTCTTGGCTGCTCGCATTTTCAGTATTCATTTTTTTCAGCCTTGCTCTAGTAAAGCGCTGCTCTGAGCTTGTTTCTCTCGGACAGTCAGGTGGAGAGGCAGCGCGTGGACGCGATTATCGTGTAACTGACCTAATCGTGCTTTGGCCATTGGGGATTGGCGCTGCTCTTTGCGCCGTGGTTGTGTTTGGCTTGTTTATTAGTGCTGCGGAAACCCAGGCAAGATATGTTAGTGCTCAACTTTTATGGTTCGTTGCCATCGGTTTAATTTATTGGCTTGCGCGTCTATGGATCAAGACTGCCCGAGGTGAAATGCATGACGACCCACTGGTTTTTGCGCTCAAGGATTCAGGTAGTCGTATGACGATTTTGGCGATGATCCTCGCGACTCTCGTTGCTCATTTCATACATATTGGGTAGTTTATGAATACATTGGTTATTGCCATGACTAGTATTATTCTTTCCGTTGCGGCTCAATTCGCACTAAAAAGCGGTATGTCTAGCATTGAAGTAAAAGAAGCACTATCCCAACCAGCCGCACTGCGTACCATTCTTGTAATTCTGACAAACAAATTCGTGATTGGTGGTTTTTTGTTGTATGGATTAGGAGCTGTCGTGTGGCTTGGAGTCCTTTCACGTTGGGATGTGAGTAAGGCGTATCCACTAGTCGGGATGGGATTTGGATTGACTGTCATAGTTGGTTTATTATTAGGTGAACAAATCACAATGCTACGCGCTGTTGGAGTAGCGCTCATTTGTGCGGGCGTTTTCTTGGTTGGCCGGAGTTGATACACTGATAGTTGCAGATTTTTTTCATTTTATTTGATATGTCTAAATCTATGCGAGCAGCTCTGTTACCAATTCTTGCCGTCGCAATCATCAGTATTTTAATGGTTGCGCACCTATTTTTCCGTGCACCTATTTTTCCATTCTCTCCAGATAGCGCTGAGTATATTGAACAAGCTCGAAGTCTAATTCAAGAGGTTTTAACGCTTAGTACCGCACCTGCTCCAAGTGTAATGGATAAAGCGCCGAGTACTTTGTTCCCAATAGGGTTCCCTATAGTATTAGCATTCTTCAGTATTTTCGGCTTTGATGCTCGAGAGGCTGCTGTTGCGTTAGGGAGGCTATCTGCAATATTATTGCCTGCACTGCTCTATATTTCTTTTAAAAAACAAATAGGCTCGTCATACGCAGCGATATTGGCTGGCCTGAGCGTGCTCTCACCGGGAGTGCTCACGTATGCTCCAATGGGTTTATCCGACATATTTTCCCTAATACTTGCTGTTGGTGTTATCGGATTAGTATTGAGCTCTCGTTCAACCACTTTTGTCTTTGTGGCTGGAGTAATTGCAGGATTTTCTTACGCAGTGAGAAATGCGCAGATAGCTTTGCTCGCAGCACTCGCCGTGTACTTTTTATATCTGTGGGTTAGCAATCCAGCACAGCGCACTCAAACAATAAGGCAGGCTATAGCTTTTGTAGTAGGTGCATCGATCATCATATTGCCAATATTACTACGTAATCTAATGATCTTTGGCGCGCTGAATCCTTATGAGATGGAACCATCCACTGTGAGTGTCGTACATAACGTACGAGTGTATATTCAAGAATTTATATATGACGTATCAGCTTTGCGTAATCTTGGACTTTTCGTTGGATGGTCTATTCAAGGATTAATTCTTCTTTTGGCGTTAGTGATTGGTGGAAGTTGGATGCTGATGGTTGTATGGAGAGGACAATTAGCGGAAAAAAAGAAGAAGACAATATTCCTATGTATCACATATTCAATAATGGGTGCATGTGTTGTAATTGCCGCACGTTCACGTTATGAGTGGGGGGAGATGATCAATGTACGACATACCTTGCAGTACACGCCGTTCTTTTTAGCTGCTTTACTTGCTGTTATTCCTAGTGCTAGCAGTGATGTATCTTTATCTTTTGCGCGAAAATTCGGACTTGCCTTAGTGTTTTTTCTTGGTGTCTTTCATACATTTTATGCATACAGGTTAGGGGCAGAATATCAGCAAAGCATACATAAAAGTTTAGATGCCATGAATGCGTATCAGAATGGAAAAAACCATTTATGTGTCTCTGAAGGAAATTCAGAAGGAAATGCCTTGCTTGTGTCAAATTGGGGATATGTGTTTAGTATTCAATGCGCCGCACACGCTCAGAATATGGAACCTGTTAATCTCCGATGTGACGTATCAGAAGCTTCGATCATTGGGAAGACTGAGAGATGTAATACATTAGTTAATGGCATATTGAACTTGTCAGATAGGTTGGTGGGAAGATCAATACGGGCTGGTTTCTTTCCTGGTCGCTCTGGGGTAGATTTTAATAATCTACCGCTTCCTGAAGTAGGTGTTGTAAGTTTGCAGAATTCCGGTTGGGACATTGTTCAGAATAATGCCAGTGGATTGTTAGTATCGCATCAATCAAACAGTGCAAAAAATTCCCGCCGCACTTTGGAGTGAGCTGCAATAATCGCAACAATGGAATCATTTAGTAATATAGATTTTTTGTGACTGCTCGGCATAGGCTTGCAGAACAAATAAGTTATTTATCATACTTCGAGCCATGCGCGAACTCGAACTTCCTGACCTTACGACACTGACCTCGGATCAAAAGGATAATTTGATCCGCCTGTTATTCGAACAGGTTCCGATTTTGACTGCGCGAGTGTCAGAATTGGAAGCTTGGTTGTCCAAGGACAGTCACGATTCGAGCAAGCCACCGTTCTCCGATGGTCTGAAGAAGAAACGCTCGCTGGAATTAAAGAGGTCCGGAATTAAAGGGATCAGCATGGCATTAAGTTTTAACATCTAATCTCTCCTGTTCAAAATTCAAAATCACTTTGATCTTCAACCCGACGCACACACGATCTCGCTGAACCGCTCACTCCCAAGCGGCTGACCCTGCGCCAAGGCGAGTCGGATGTGTGCCAGAGCATCACCATCCAGTTCACTTCGAAACAGCCCGCGATATTCAGCAAGCCGACTTTCCTCGCCCATTCCCAGCGACAGATACAGCGGGTGCGGTGTGATGCGTTCGTCCGCTTGCCCCAGGCCGTTCTGTCGATAGCTCGACCAGCGATATTGGGCCGGGTCGTTCACCATGTTTGCGCGCACTGGGTTCAGTTCGATGTAGCGCATACAGGTCAGCAAGTATTCTTCTACCTGCACCAAACCGGACTTGAATCGCTCTTCCCAAAGGCTGCCAGTGCGGTGATAGCTGCGGTTAATGTATTGCACATAGCGCCTCCCGATGGATTGCATCATCTTGGCGATACCCTCTGGCTTTTCCGATGTCGTCAGCAAATGTACATGGTTGGTCATGAGACCATAAGCATGGATGTCGCAGTGCCAATCGGCAGCCGATTTCTGTAACCAATGGAGGTAGCAGTGATAATCCTCCTCGGCAAAGGAACACGGCTCGCGATTGATTCCGCGCTGCACAACGTGCTGCGGTATATCAGCTAGCAGCCTGTCGGTATCTGTCGGATAGTGTTCGCGAGTTGCTTAATTCAGACGCGGCGTATGCGTTTATCCCCCATGCC
>VFKX01000022.1 GCA_009885285.1 Candidatus Falkowiibacteriota bacterium | reverse complement strand
ATATAGAAGTTGAGGCTGAGATAACTGAAAATGAAGCGATATCACTGGCTCAAGCCAATGAGAATGTGAAAAAATGGCTAGAGGGTAAAGAAATTGTTAAACAGATTTTTGTACCAGGGAAGTTATTAAATATTGTGGTTAAATAAAAAACAATCCGCCGATTGGCGGATGTTTTCGAGTTTTGCGTCACATTAATGACTCAACTTTGACATTGCTATTATGATAGCAAAGCCGGGATGAGAGGTCAAGATAAACTTTTTTGAATATTCCGCCTCCTGTGGACCCGCGGGGAATTGAACCCCGAAAACTCAAATGTCAAAGTTGAGTTCGCGACCGACGCCGGGCTCACTGCAGTGACTGTAACAAAACCGACATTAAGAGAAGATAAAGTCTTAAAATATATTGATTATGCCTGATTTATTAAAGCAAACGCGAGAGATCTGCCAAATGTTTGAAATTAAGCCGTCCCATAATAAGGGTCAGAATTTTTTGATTAACGAAAAGATTTATGATGATATTGTTAAAGCGGCCGACATTCAAGCTGATGACGTAGTTATTGAAGTGGGCCCAGGTTTAGGCTTCTTGACCGCTAGGCTGGCGGCTCAAGCGAAACGCGTAATTTCCGTAGAGTTAGACGAACAGTTAGCCGCGTATATGCAGACCGGCATTGATTCTCAAGGGGTGGAAAATGTGACGATTATTAATGAGAACATTCTGGACTTTAATTTTCATGAGTTTTTTAAAGCCGAAGGTTTGCCATTTAAGTATAAGATTGTTGCTAACTTGCCGTATAATATTTCTTCTATCTTCTTGCGCCGGTTTTTAACGGATGCACATAAGCCGGAATTATTCGTTCTGATGCTACAGAAGGAGGTAACGGAGCGCATTGCTGCTACGCCGCCGGATATGAGTGTTTTGGCACTTTCTGTTCAATACTTTGCCGAACCGAAAATTATCAGGGAAGTGAAGGCGGGGAATTTCTGGCCGGAGCCGAAAGTTGATAGCGCCATTATCCGCATTGATTTAAAGGACCAGAAATTTGACGCGCAGCTGGAGAAAGAATTTTTCCGGGCGGTGAAGATGGGCTTTAGCGCCAAACGAAAAATGTTGAAAAACAATCTCGCGGCCGGTCTTCGCATGGAACCGAAAGCGATTGAAGATATCTTAGTCAAAGCTGGTATTAAAAATACCGCTCGAGCCGAGGATTTACCTTTGTCAGATTGGCAAAAATTATTTGCGGCTTTACGACCCCTTATGGTATAATTGGAGTAATCAAAAATTTTTTTGTTTACTTCGATTATTATGGCCGCGCTCAAAAGTTCTACAGAAAATCGGGCCGATACTTACGAAAACAGATTACCGCGTCCCCAAAGGAACGCAGTAATACTATTAACCGCGTTAGCGGTTTTTGTCGTTGTCTTTTGGGTCTGGCAAATGAACGCCCATATTAACGGCCCCTTTAATTATAAGCTTGCTAAAACTGATTCCGGAACGAATGCCGAAGAGGAATTTAATAAGGTGCTGCAAGGAGCAGACACTGATCGGGATGGAGTATCGGACTATGAAGAAATATACACTTTCAAGACTTCGCCATACTTAGAAGATACCGATAGCGATGGCCTGTCTGATCGCCAGGAAATAGATAACGGGACCAATCCGCTTTGTCCGAAAGGCAAGGATTGTTCAGTGGCAATTGATTTGCAGCCAGTCGCTACCTCGTCCACTTCTGTTACTAATAGCTCAACTAGTTCAACAAATCCGTCCGGATCACTGGACTCCACCTCTGCCGATGAAGCGGCTCTAACAAGCGCCTTAAGCGGTGTGAGCGATGCCGCCACTTTACGCCAACTTTTAATTTCCAGTGGCGCTTCCAAAACCGACTTGGATAAAATTAGCGACGCTGATCTAATGAAAAGCTATCAGGAAACTTTGGATAGTCAAAATAAACAAGAATAAATAATTTATTTTAATAAAATGAAGCCTCTTCTAAAATTTAAAGCAGGGAATAAAACAGTCTTCGGCCAGAAGTTCATTATATCCCTATTACTCCTCTCTGTTTTAATCTTTACCCCTTTGCAAAATGTATCAGCGCAGCTGCTTACTTCTGACCCCGTTGCTGCCACTCAGCGTACAGCCGCCGCCGTCAAGGATACTTTTTGGAAACGCACCGCTAAGCTTATTCAGAAAGCCGGCTCTTTAGCTTTTCAGCGCGTGCTTAGTTCGGCTTTAAATAAGATTGCTTATGACGCCGCTGACTATGTCGGTTCCGGCGGGAAGGGACAGAAGCCGCTCTTTATCACTAAAGGCTTAGGCGCCTATCTTGAGCAAATCGGCGATGAGGCAGCTGGACAATTTATTGAAAGCTTTGTTAATAACTTGAATACCCCGGTTGATAATACTTGTTCTGCGGAATTGAAATCATGTCGAGAAAATTGTCAGTTCTTGGTCGGCGATTCTCAAAATGATGGACAGGGTGGTAATAACACCTCAATAATGGATTGTTATGCTATTTGTGATCAGTCAGCCACCGGCTGCGCTTCTCAGAATCCTTCTACTGTTGATGAGGTGACCCCATCTTTTAATGTTTGTAATGCTTCTTCTATTGAAGCTAAGGTGAAAATCGGACTAGGATTAGTTGATCAAACTCGTCCATCCGCTCCTAATTGTTCCGCTTCACAGATGATTGAGAACTGGGGCGATGATATCAATAAGAAGATTAAGGACTTACAGGACGGAAATTACTTAAATGAATTCGTTAACATTTTTGATCCACGGGCTAATGATGTCGGTATTTTTGTCACCGCTCAGACTGATTTGTCTGACAAGGTGTATAAGAAAAACTTAGCCGGTCGTGATAATTTTATTACTAATAAGGGTTTCTTAGATGTCCGCAATATTGCCGGCACCATGGAGGGTGTTCCACAGTCGGCACAAAATGCGGCTGATGATGCCCGTAAAGCTCGTCAGGAGGCATTAGGCAAGACTACTGGCGACATCTTCGTTGACGCGGCTAATGTCTTTTTAAATCAATTATATATTTCCGCTTTTAATAATCTTCTCCAAAGTTTGGGCAAGACAACTGAGGATGCCAATAAATCAGGTATTGCGAGCTTTGAAAGCGATCCAAGTTCTTCCGGCGGTCAGACAGCCTTAAATGATGTCACTAACACTTTGCTTCAAGCTAAGTTTGAAGTCAGGACCGACTACGATATTTTATCAGAATTATCGGTCTGCACTGATCCGGAAAACCCTGGCCCAACTAATTGCGTTATTGATAGCTTGCTCTTACAAGGTATTGCTGAAAAGAAAACAGTTGCCGAGGCGATTAAACAAGGTTATTTGCACCGCGATTGGCAACTGACCACCGAGAATCGTGCTAACACCTATAGTCTGCGCAACATCTCCATTATGCGTAAATACCGGATTTTGCCGGTCGGCTGGGAGGAGGCTGTTAACCGGATAGTGACTAGAACCAATAACGATCCGACAAATCCTAAGAAATATACTTTATCTGATTTTGTTTCTTGTTTTGATCCGAGCGATGAATATAATGATTTTAGTATCGGCTTTAACACTAACGACCAAGGCTGGTGCCAAGGCCTTATTGACCCGAACTGGGTATTAAAGGCTCCTTCAAATTACTGCAAGAAAGAAGGCTTTAGCTCTCAGATTATGAGCCGACAGATTTCGGAAGGTATTACGGGAACGGGAGGTACTCCGGATACTTTGAGTAAACTCAGCATCACTCACCCTGATGATTATTGTGCTGACAATCAGACTTGTATTAAGGAAAAGAGCGACGGCAGCTGTGAAGCCTATGGCTACTGCAATGAAGACCGCCGTACTTGGGCGTTCGGTTCCGATTCCTGCAGTGCGATTAACAACACCTGCCAAGCTTTTATTAACAGTGACAGTGGTGCGTCAGTGGCTTATCTGGAAAACACCTTGGATTATGATAGCTGTACTTCTGAGAACTCCGGTTGTCGCCAATATGCTCTCAGTGGTACTTATGCTGCCGCTACCGACTCAGTCTCTTGGAATGGTGCATCCAGTGTTTTCTTGAATAAAAACGCTAAGCTATGTGACGGTTCTGATAACGGCTGTACTGAACTGATGCGCTTGCGTCCGACTTGGGGCAGTAATTTAGTGATGAACACCGACTTTGGTGGCGACACTATCGGTAACACCGCCGCCGCTCCACGTTTAAATTCTTGGCCACTACAAGGCGCCCAAGGCACTATTGTAGATGCCACTTTGGAACCGGGCGGATCGACAGGGAAGGTTCTGCGCCTGAATAGCAACACGAGTAATGGCGGCGTCTATTCCGATCGCGCTAATTCCTTATTACCTGATAATTTCCAAACTATCCCAGGGCAGTCATATACACTCAGCGCCGATATTTATTTGAGTTCCGGGTCAAGCGTTAATCTCAGTCTGGGCGTGCCTGGTGAAGGATTTAGCAAGGTAGTTACCGCGCTCAACTCTTGGCAGCATGTTACTGTCACTAGAATTGCCGATAGTGCCTATAATGACCCCGATTTCTATATCACCGGTAATAATGCGGTTTTCTACGTCAAAAATATTAAATTTGAAATCAGCAGTTGGGATACTGGCTACGGATCATATGGTCGGTTTAAGGTCTATGAAAAACTGTTGCCGCCCTATCTTGAACAGTCTTGTTATGTTGACGCCGTGAGCGCCACTAAAGATTATAGTCTTAAGGCGAACGCTCCTCAGACTTGCAATAATTTTGCTCGTAAGTGTAATAAAGAGGAGGCGGGCTGCGAATTATATTCCTCGCCGTTCGGTAATTTCTCTGTTCCAGCGAAAGTGGTTAGTAGTGACTATTGCTCGGATCAGTGTCTCGGCTATGACATCTATATCGCTAAAGCCAGTCACTTTAATCCGGCAGTAGCGGAGAATTTGATTCCGGCTAGAGCCAAGGCTTGCAGTGCGGCTGCCGCCGGTTGTAATGAATTTACTAACCTTGACCAAATCGCCGCCGGAGGTGAAGGCCGGGAGTATTATTCAGCCTTGAAGCAGTGCGTTAAGCCAGCCGAAGCGACTTGCTCCACTTTCTATGCTTGGGAGGGAACCGCCGCCGGTTATCAATTGAAATCATTTTCTTTGAAGAGTTTAAGCAACTTACCGGAAGTAGCTTCTGATGATAGTGCGCTATGTAGTGCCGCTATCTATAATCTGCCGATAACTGATGCTAATTATAATGCTGACTGCCGCGAATTCTATAATACTGCCGGCGTTCCATCATATCACCTCGTTTCTAGAACCATTACCTGTTCGGAAAATTGTCATGCCTATCGCTTGAGTGATACCAATATAGTAAAAAATATGAGCGCCGCTCAGTGCAGCGGGGCTGATAAGCACTGGAATGCGGGCGATAGCACTTGTAACGTTTGTTTGAATGGCGGTGTCTGGGATTTGAATAATAATGGTTGTTTGTATCAGGCTATCCCGGGAGAGGGTCAGTCATGCTCGGCCAGTGAAAATGGCTGCCGCGAATACAATGGTAATAGCGGTAATAACGTCCGCTTGATTACTTCCTATGACTTTGAGGGCAGCGTCCCGTCTTTCTGGACTTCTAATTGTGTCGGCGGCCTGACTTTGTCCACGATTGCTAACAGCAAGGACGGACATTCATTGCAATATTCTGACGCGGCCGGTAGTTGTCAGGCTGTCGGTCTTGATGCCGGCGGTTCGGTAGCTCGCACCAGACTGATTGATAGAATCCTGGCTAATCCGAATGTCGCCGCTCAACTGGCAGTCGGCAATTCCGTTACTCAAGGAAATGCTTATACGGCTAAATTTGTAGCTCGGGCCACCACAGATACCTCGGTGCAAATGTATTTCATGAACCGGGAAACTGGCGCCAAATCCTATTTCAATGGCTCTAACTCTATATCAATTAAGGGTGGTGACGAATGGAATGTCTATCAAATAAGTCTTGATAATCTTGATCATCCGGTCAGTCCGAATGAACGCTTGATTATCAGCAGTGTCAGTGGCAGCTTCCTATTTGATGATTTCATGCTGTCTGAAATTACCGACCGCTATTATTTGGTCAAGAATTCCAGCCAAATTCCTAATGTCTGCTATTATGACATCTTTGATGAATATCAGGGCGCTGACTATAATCTCGGCTGTTCTCAATATACTGATCGCGGCGGCCTAGCCCATAACCTCAGGCAATTCTCCAAGCTTTGCCAGTCATCAGCGGTCGGTTGCGAACAGATGATTGATTCTAAAAACTATGGTCCAGCTACTGCCGGCATTTGGAACGACACCAACTTAAACGGTAGTTGTGATCCGGTAGAAACTGATTGTGCCAAGGTTTCCGGCGATGCTACTATTTACGCCATTTATGACACTAAGAAATTGTGCAGCAGTGTTTCTAAGGGCTGCAGTCGCTTAGGTCAAGGGCAGGGTGGAACAATTATTAATTCTTGGGTCAGCACCTATAAGATAAATAACCCGGATTCATACGGGCAGACATTGTGTCTGAAAGATAATGTGGGTTGTGAAGCTTGGAAGAGCAAGGATGATGGCAGTATGAGCTATTATAAGAACCCCGGCTCCAATACCTGCACCTACCGGGCCAGCACTAATCCCACTATCTCGGGTAAGGCTTGGTATAAGATAGCGTCCATGCGTTGCGATGCTAACGATGACGCCAAGATTTCCGGCTCGGAAGTGGGCACGCCAATTTGTACCGGTGATACTGACTGTAACGGTCATAAGTGCGTGATTGATAACAATGACTATGTTTGTGCGGTTACCCCGGATAAGACTATTGGTTTAGGTGGGTCTGGTAATCAAGTTTGGGTACCTGATGCTTCAGCTGGTTTATGTGAAGCCACTCAATCCGGTTGCACCGAATATATTGATCCGGTTAGCCAATTCGCTTCAAACTTAGTCTTGAATTCCAATTATCAGACCATTAACGGTTCAATGGATGGCTGGGGTGTAGCTGATCCTAATTATAGTTGGACGCCTTCCGCTACTCAGCAGGTAATTCGCTTGGAGCGCAATAAGCTGTATAGCTTGTCCATTAGCTATACTGGCGCCGGAGCCGGAGATGTCAGCCTGACTTTTGTTACTGACGTTAAAGCTTTGCAGAATGATAATAAGCTGGGTGCGCCGGTAAAGACCATCGCTATTAATGATGTACCTAATAGACCGACCAATATCATCTTTAATTCTCTTGATAATACTTCGGCATTGCTCAGTGGTGGCACCAATAATAAGTCTATTGAAGTTAAGGAATTGGTTATTGATTATCAGTTAGAGAAAAATATTGATAAGAAGAGCTGTAACGGTTTACAGAAATTTGATAACGGTTGCATCTTGTTTAACGAGCGCAGTATTGCCGGTAATTCCGGCTTCCGGAGTTTGACTACCGGCTGGGATGCCTATAAGACACTAGACGGTGCCACTCCGACTAATTGCGTCCCGGGAGTTTTCGGTTCTTGTACCGCTAATATCTTGATAAAAGTTAGACCTAATCGCGTTTGTTCCAAGTGGCTGGATTGTATTACCTATGTTGAAGATCCGCAAACCAAGCAGCAGACTTGCTATGCGGTTGGCGAATGCGACCGTTTGGATGATAAGAATGAGTGCGCTAATTATACTTCCAGCGGTAGCGGTACCAAGAACTTTGATGCCAAATATGATAAGAACGCGACCGGTTATGCTTTGGTGAATAAGTATTATTTCAACAATATCAAGGAAGTCGGCTTCAATACGACCGCTCATTATGACTTTGAAGATACTATTCCGCCGCTAAGTTGCCGTCGCGATGTCGGCAATATTGCCACTTCTTCCAATCCTTGTGTCTTTGATAAGAATATCTTTACCGACTTATTGGTCAGGGAACCGGATAAATCACCGACTGACTACCCGGCTCATGGCCGGACCTATTTGCGAGTGCCTTCCACTTTCCAGGTGGCACCGCTAGGCTCAAAAAACTACATCGTGTTAGAGACTCCGGCCCCAGGTCAGTCCTATGCCTATTATTTGAGCTACATGGTAAACACCAAGAACTCCGGACTAGGAGCTAAGGTGATTATTACCGACGAAAATAATTTCATCATGAATGATGTTCGTTCCGGTCGGCCGTTAATTGCGACCACTACGGCTAATGCCGGCTGGGAGACCAGAATCTTTAAGTTCAATGCCGGCCAGGCTGATGATAAGATTAAGATTTTCTTAGCTGCTGACTCAAAAGATGTGAATAGCGGCGGTAGCGTCTATTTTGACAATATTAACATTGAACCAGTCTTGGAAATTGGTCCTAATCAATATGCCGTTCGTGAATGCCGGCTTTATCCGACTGAAGATAGTTTAACTTGTGTCAATAAGGATGAGAATGTCATCAGTGACGGCCTAGAAGGTTATTGTATGGAGCATGACGCCTTCAATCCCAATGTCTGTATTCTCTGGTATCCAGTTGATAAAATTTCCACTGCTAAAGCGACTCAGTCATCCCTAGGATATAACGGAGCCTTTCCTCTTAATTATTGTACTGAGGCAAACGGTAATTTTAATATCGTCGAGAAACGGGTGGGCGCTTTCGTAAAGCATCACCAAAGCGGCGACCTCCAGAACACCTGTGTCAGAGAGGACTCTAATTCTGCTTTATGTAGTCACTGTCCCGGAGGAACCTGTGATAATTATTATATTATTGGTACAGGTGGTGATAAACAGATGAGGCGCGTTGGTTGTTTCCCAAAACCGGAATTATTACTGCCAGGCACAACCGTTACTCATTCCTATAATTCTGTCGGTATAACTTGCACCGGGACATATGAGGATGGCTGGGGTGTGGCTGACGGTTTTAGTTCTGGCCCGTCATGTAATGTTGATTCGAGCCGCATAGAGCGTTGTCAATATTTTGATGATAGTGGAGTTTTAGTGACTGGTATTGAAAACGGAGCAAAAGTAACCGATGAAGCTCTAAATGCTAATCCGCCGCTAAGAGTTTATGACTATAGTGCTCCGCCAGCCACCCCTGATGATTTGAAATATGCCTTTGGAAATGATACTGACAAGCAATTCCGATTAGAATGCAATAAATTTGTAGAAGTCGTAGACGGCGCCGGAGATAATAAAGCTTGGGTTAGTCGGATAAGTAAGAATTCAGTTTATTCAACCACCACCCCGGGATTCTTTGTGAATTCTTCAAATGCTAAGTATAGTGGCTCGCCATGGAATTTAAATAGGTATGGCAGAAATAATGAAACCGTGCCTTTTGGGGCCGCCACTTGGCCGGATAGCTTTAATCTCTTAAATAGCGGTGATAGGGTGACACTGCGCAGTCAATATTCTAAAAAGAATAATGAGAATATTTTTGCCGGTCGTCCCTATGGTTGTGGCGGAGTAAGTAGTAAGGGTTGTAAAAGTATCGGATCTTGCAGTTTGGACTCAAGTGTTTATTGTCTGACGGTTACTGGCACTGATACTGACCTTGTTGGTAAGCAAACCTGCGCCGGCCTGGGGTATTGCATCCCGCTGTGGTTTAGCGGTCTAGCGCAAGATTCATTTAAGGATATGTTGAAGACGATATTTATTAAGTCTTTCAATTCATATTCCTTTAACGGCGGAGTTTACGTCTCGTCAAGTGAGCAATATAATGATGCATCTGGAGGAATTCCTTGTCCGGGAGGTGTTCGTTCGGGAGAAGGAACCAGCTCTTTCTGCTCGGTGCCGCCGACTATTTCTAACATCAAGCTTTATTCGGGAAATACTAAGATAGCTTTAACTGCTCAGTCTGGCTCAAGCTATATTATTCCTAGCAAGGGAGTATATAGACTAGAATTTAATAGTCAGGTTGACGTTGAACAGCAACCTCTCAAGAAGATTGTGATTAATTGGGGAGACGGTAATCAGCAGATAATTAGCGGTGAAGATCAGCATCCAACTAACCCTCATGCTTTCTATCATTTCTATAGCACAGCCTCCTCAACTCCAGCTCAACTCAAGGTTACCGTTTATGATAACTGGGATGTCTCGCGGTCCAATTAGTCGCAGTTAACTCAATATCTTCATTTTTAGAAAAGTTTGACCTTTTTGCAGTATTATTGTATAGTTTTATTATCCGTAGTGGATAATAAATAGTTCTGTAACAATAATAAAAAAAGGAGAGGAAATGAAGAAAATTCTTTTATTAGCCATCGCTATAATGGTTATTATAGCCGGCTGCAAGAAGCCTGAGGCAGTAAAGCCAGGAGATCCAGGTAATAAGAAAAAAACAGTCATTCTTAAAGGAGTAAACAAGTTCGTGCCTGCATTAAAGCCCTATGTTTATGCGCCCATGAATAGTATTAGCGTTACGACTGATATAACCGATGAAAGGTATACAGTAAATAGTGGTGACTCAGTAATTTTAACAGGGCTGGATGCTGAAAAATGGATTGGTAAAAAAGTTCATTCTGAGCCTAGTATTATCGTTAATGAGATAAATGGCCCCAGAGGATATAATCTTACCTATACTCCTTGTGAAGCTCCCTATGGAGGCAGTAGAGCCACCATTAAAGAGGGTTTGAATTACTTTGAATTTACAGTTATCGTTACTTATTGAAATTTAAAAAAAATTTCAAAATTAAACCTTATTCTGTTTCAGTTTTTTATTAGAAATTTTTTACCTATGATGGAAGTAAGTGATAGCCAGGTTAAAAGGCTTGTTGCAAAACAGGCCTTTTTTATTTTGCCTAAAAGTGGAATTTATAGTAAAATAATGATATTGAGAACAATTATAGCCAGGAGAAGAATAAGCGGAAAAATCAGCTATTAATCGGGCGAGAAATAGTATATAATTGAAACAGAGAAAATGATTATTTCGCGCTTATGAATATCGATGAGAACTTAATGGCTAAGCCAGCTAAAGAGTCTAAGGATGAAAATGAATCATCTGAGAGAGCTGGCGATTTTCGTCAGAATGCCGGAGCTAGTCGTTTGCAGAAGTCCGGGGCTGGATCTGATAACTCGGCTGACTCTGAAGATGACAGCAACTTTAGTCAGTCCGCGCTTTCAATTCGTGAGGCGGCGATGGCTAAGAAGAAAACTAGTAACGAAGTTACTCAGGAGGAGGATCCTGGATCAGCAGCCGCTAAGGCCGTTAATCAAGGAACGTCAGAAATGCTCAAGCAGTCCTGGCTTAATCTTATTCCCAGTTGGGGAACTAGTCTCATTTGGATAAATATTCATGTTTTCTTGAGACAGATTCTGGGACCGAAGTTATTTTGTAAATTAGGCGATGAATGGGCTCCAGGCGGAACTAGTGGTAGTGTTATTAGTGAAGCCCGCAGATCCTCTGTGAATGCTAGCGATACGGCTGATTCAGATGGAAGTAAATGGACTTCTGGTCAAGGCCGGAAATCTTCTTTTAACAATGTGGGTGAATCGGCTGGACTGGCTGGCTGCGACGGTTGCTGTCTCTTCGTCGTCTTGATAATTATGACTATAATCGTGATTATTTATAAGGCCTTATCGGAACCGGATACAGCCATTAGTTTACTAGGCGCCGGCTTGTGGGACCTGATTAAAAGCTTATTTTAAGGATATATTATAGAGCGGATATTAATATGAAATTATCTAACAATAAAAAATTATCCTTAGCCTTACCCCTAATCCTAGTGGCCGGCGTCTTTATCTTCGGCCATAATGCTGCAGCCGCCTCTGACTGGGCCGTGACCATTATCAGCGGTATTCTCGGCGTCTTTATCTGGGCTCTCGGCGTGATTCTCGTTCTCGTCATTCACGGCTTGATTCTCATTGCTTCTTATCAGAATTTTATCGGCTCAGCCGCCGTTGGTTTAGGTTGGGTGATTGTGCGCGATATCTGCAATATGTTTTTTTCCGTTGTCTTGCTGATTATCGCCTTCGGTACAATTTTACATATTGAAAATTATAGCTATAAGAAATGGCTGCCGAAATTGATTTTGATGGCTATCCTGATTAATTTTTCTAAAACTATCTGCGGTTTAATGATTGACGCCTCACAAATCGTGATGCTAACTTTCGTTAATGCTTTTAAAGATGTGGGCGGAGCTAACCTGACTGATATTCTGGGAATCAGTGATATCGTCACCATGGCCAAGGATGATGCGGACATGAGCTTATGGACAGTTGTCGGCGCTTATGTGCTCGGTATTATTTATCTCTTAATCGCGGTGGTTGTTATCGTGACCATGATGATGATGCTCGTCATGCGCTTGGTCATGATTTGGATTTACGTTGTTCTGTCCCCGATGGCTTATCTCATGTCTGCTTTTCCGGGCGGCCAAAAATATGCTTCTGAATGGTGGAGCGAATTTACAAAAAATTTAGTAGTCGGTCCGGTTTTAGCTTTTTTTATCTGGCTGTCTTTTGCCGCTCTGCAAGCTACAACCATTAGTAGTTCCGCAACTAACGAAGCAGCTAACAGAGAACTAGGAGCGGCTGGCGCCACTGCGACTAGCGGTGATAATACTAGTGCGGCCTTAGCCGGCACTAAAGCCTCATCCCCAGAAGCTTTAATAAAGTTTGTTATCGCTATTGGCATGTTGCTCGGTGGTTTAAAAATTGCGCAAGAAATTGGCGGTAGTGCCGGTAGTTTGGCTGGGAAGGGGATGGCACGAATCAGTAAAGGAGCGGCTTTTGCCACCGGTCTCGGCGCTGGCGCGTTAGTCGCTGCTAGGAATAAGGCCTGGAGCGGAACAAAGACGGGCGCAAAATTTGTGGGACGAGGAGCTGGCACAGCTTTGGGTACGGTAGATCGTTATATCGGCGCTAAGGTTTCCGGTGGTAAAGAGACCACCCTTTCCAAGAGAGGTTTATTTGCCGGTTCGGCTTTGACTATTGCGGCTTTGCCTGGCAAGGTGCCAGCCTTAATGACTAAGCAATTCGGTGGCAATAAGGAGCTTAACGACGCCAAGCGCAAACATTTGGCGGCTGTTAGAGCTGGTGATAAGAACGCTGTTATGGAATATAATAGCAAGCACTATAAGCAAGACGAGAAAACCGGAAGTTTCTATGAGGTTAACAAGGAAACCGGTAAAATGACTCCTGATAATAACGGAAAAGCAAATTACCTTAAGACTGATAAGGGTAAAGAGGTTAAAGCGATGGACGATAAGTCAGCTGCCTGGCATGATGCTTGGCGTAATTCCGGCACTCAGGCCAAGGCTATTAGTAATAAGGCTCAGGAAGAAAAGATTTCTAAGATTCAGGGAGAAATGTCCGCTTCTGGTATGACCCCGGGGGAGATGAGCCGGAAACTGATGAGCAGTTCAACTTCAGCGACCGAGAAAATGGCTCTGGCCATGACTATGGCTATGAAGGGCGCTTTTAATAGCGCTGAAGAAGTTAAGGAAGGGAAGAAATATATCGGCGGTAATACTGTCTTGGCGGGTAAATTCAATGATGAAGTTGATAAAAACCAGTCGCATTTGAATTATGATCTCGCTATTGATGATAAGGGTAAGTATAAGAATGAAAATGATGTTAATAAGTTTAAAATGCGGATTGAAACAGGTAAGATTGATGCTACTAAGCTTTCCCAGTCCACTTTGAAAGCCTTTGCGGCTAAGGATAACGGTGGTCTTAAGGCTTTGAAGGAGAAATTTACCTCCAGTTATGCCGGCATCATGGATGCTAATGTTAAGAGAGGTGGTCAAGCATCTTTACTTATCTCTCAAGCAGAACTGAATCATCGAAAATTGGATGGCGATAAGATAGCGACAGATGATACGGGAGCATCGATGCATGCCAATGTCACAGGGAAGATTGAGGAATCATTTACTGTTAATGGAAAAATAGACACAGATGCTTTGGATAAGTATCTTAAAGGAGCTAAGACAACAAATTTGAGCAAGATTAATATGAAGAGTATTGATGAAGCCGACAAGGTTAATCCAGGTTATAAGAAAATAATAATGGAATCTTTTGCGAAAAATATTGATCTTAAACGCCTTAAAGCTTTGAATAGATCAGGAGATAATAATGAATTAGTGGAAGAAATTATTAAGGAGGCGGCTGCCAGTAATACTAAGCTAGCCAAGCAAATTCAAGCCGATAGTGAATTAAATCCGGCAGCTTCAGCTAATCAAAATACTCCTTAATTTGAGTCGGCGCAAATAGTTTGAACATAATTGATGTTTTATAAAAGTATGGCGAATATAAATTCTAATTCAAAAACCCTGCCTGACAAAGTTAAAGCTTTTTTAATTTCCGTTAAAGCGTCGGAAATCAATCTCGTTATTCTGGAAAAGGGCGGAGTACTGCCTACAGATTATAGTAAAGTTACCAGGGTTATTACTCGTCTTTTTAATAAGGATTTAAAAGTCGCAGACTTGCCGGCTACTCTGAAAAAAGACCTTAAGCTTGATGAAAAAGCAGTCAATAATCTGGCCTCTGATATTGTCGGTGCCCGTTTATTAGTCATTAAGGATTGGCTCAAAGAAGACCTGGAGTCGTATATTAAACAATGGGGCGGAAATCCGGCTGATTATCAGCATTATATTACTGAGCATCAGCAGGCCTTGATTGAGGAAGAAAAATATTTTGCGGAACAGGCAGCGCCAGACCCGATTTACGTCTTTAAACCTAAATTATCGACTGAGGAGCCGACGCCGATTCTGGATATCGCTAAAGAAAAAATTGATTCCATCGCTCTGTTTCGCGAAGGCTTAGCTGACTTACTGAAAACTGATGACGCTGCTGATTTTATTCAAGACTATAATCTCATTCTCATTAGCCTGCTAAGCGATGACCAGCCTTTCCGGCTCAACTTAGAAAATACTTTTTATGCCAATACCGAGGAAATTACCACCGGCCGCTTAAAGAGCGAAGAAAAGGAAGTAGCTCCGACCATCGCTAATTGGCTTAAAGATTTTATTAAGATTAATGGCAGCGAGATGTTTGATCAGATTGCGCTGGCTAATTATCTCAGCACTTCGGAAAATATTAAAAAAATATCAGCCCAAGAAAAAAATACTGTCCGCCGCTTGCTCGAGCTGTATCGGAATTTAGCTTTTTTTCCGGCCAGCATGGGCGAAGCGCCTTTAACAGAATGGCAAATAATTCCGGTTAAGGCTGAGATCGAAAACACTTCAGATAATTTATCCGCGCGAACGTCTAGACCGAACAGCCCTGCAAAGCCTTTAACCACTTCATCTCTTTCTAAAATACCGAAGCCGACTCCTGTAGCAGCGGCTGAGCCAACAATTCAAGAGCTGGCCGAGATGGAGGATATCTTAAATAAATACGGGCCGAGCAGCCTGGAACATAAAGCGGTTAAACAAGAAATCGCCCACGCTAAAAAAAGAGGCGCTAAAAAATAAAAAAAAATTATCTTCACGACCATGTTTGACTACTTACAACAATTTAATAATCTGCCGAAGGACGTTCGCGATAAAGTTGCTTCGCCCGCGGCCATGGCGGTGATTGCCGAGCTGGAAGCGAAATATAAGGTTGACCTGGCCATCGTCGTCATGAAACTGATGGTTAAGAGTCTGACTTTTTTCGACCTGGCTGTTTATTTGAAGGACGAACTGGCGATGATTCCTGAAGATGCAGAAAAATTAATCATTGATTTAAAGGAGAAGCTCTTTGCCTCTTTGCCGGAATATTTAGCCGCTAAACCGGAAGTGAAAGCTTTTGATATTGACCGCGACATTGCTTTTATTATCAAGGACTCCGGCGTGTCTTTACCGAGCGCCGTCGCCATCAACCGTTTTAAAAATATTGTTTCCACTTACGCTCGGGGGATAAGAGGGAAGATTGATACCCGTAATTCTTTATCTAAGGATGTAAAAATCGGCGGCTTAAATCTTGATCCGCTCGAAATTGACCGGGTTATTAAAGCAGTAGACCAGCACATTACTAAAGGCGCTCAGTCGGAAGATAGGGTTGCGCCGCCGGCTTCAGCTAACCTAGAGGCGACGGTTGCGTCGGTTGAAAAACCGAAGGCACCAGTAGCCGCTGAATATAATTTGAAGCAAGCGTTAGCTGTTGGAGAAACTAAATCCATCAGGCCGATAAAGCTGGATACTGAACATGAAATTAGTGCTCCCGAAGCCCAATTAGATTTACCGAAACCTGATATGGCGGCCTCTAAACCGGCAGTAGCGGCGCCAATTAAAAATGAAGATGAATTTGAGGAATTAGTCATTATGTCTTCGCCAGTGGGTAAGCCAGTTTCGGCTCCTATTGCTCCAGTAGCTATTACCCCGACAATACCAACTCCAACTCCAATCGCTACCCCTACTATTAAAAAAGAGGTTAAATCAGTCAGCCCTTTATCGCGTCCAGCCTCGCATCTGGAACCGATTAAGCCTGGCGCAGCTAAGCTGCCAGTCCAACCTCCTCTTGAGAATAATATTAAGCCGAAAGTAATGGCTCCGCGCGTTGCTCCTCTGGCCGCTTCTATTCCTGCCATTCCGACCGGGCCTACTACTGTGGGAGTTAAACCTTCCCCAGTTTCTGTGACAGCCGCTAGAAGCATGGCCGGCAGTCAAACAGCTGCTCCGGCCAGCGCCCGTCCGATGATGCACGATATTAAACCGGTACCGAAAGTGATGGGCCCGATTGAAGAATTACAGTTTTTGGATGTGGTTAATTTCCGTCGTTTGGGTACGACTCCCGCTGAAATTACCGCTAAAGTTTTCTCTAAGATTAAATTGTTAGAAAAAGACGGTTATGATAAAATGGTGGCAGGCGTCAAAGCTTGGCGTCAAAGTCCTGTCTGTCGCTTATACCTGCGTTTAGGTCAGGACGCGATTGCTCAGGGCAAACCACTGAAGGAAGTGGCTGAAGCCCGCAAAATGTCTGCTCAAGAATATTTAAGTATGGATGAAATCGAAGCGATTGTTTCTTTGAACGGTAAATTAGTTTTTTAAGATTCTTATGCAGCAATTCACTGTTCCGCAATTCATTGACGTGGAAAGCAAGATTATCGGCCCTTTAACGGTCCGCCAGTTTATGATTATTCTCGGTGCGGCGGTGATTATCGGTATCAGTTATAAAGCATTTGACTTTTCCTTATTCCTGGTCGTTTCGGTCTTATCTTTGGGTCTGGCGACTTTATTTTCTTTCGTAAAAATCAATGGCCGCCCTTTTCACTTATTCATGCTCAACGCCATTCAGACTTTGCGCCGTCCCGGCTTACGGGTCTGGAATAATCGCTTGATGGTAGCCGACGTCGGCGTCTCCGATTTGCCGGCGCAGGTGGCCGCCCCGACCCAGGCTCCAAAAATTTATAAAAAATCCCGTTTGGCCGAATTATCGCTGGTAGTTGATACTCAAGGCCGGTATAAAGGAGAAAAATAGCCAAATAAATCAGAATATAATCGACTATGCCTGAAAAAAGCTTAGCTAAAAATAAAATCGGCGTCTCTACTCAGCAATATTTGAATATTGCTGAGATTAAAGATAATACGGTCGTGATGAAGGACGGGACTTTACGGGCCGTCCTGCTGGTTTCGAGCATTAACTTTGCTTTGAAAAGCGAAGACGAGCAGAACGCCGTTATTAATTCCTATGTTAGCTTTTTAAATAATCTGAGTTTTGCTTTGCAGATTGTCATTCAGTCGCGGGAACTTGATATTGATAATTATCTGGAATACCTGAAAGAAAAAGAAAAAGAGCAGATGAATAAGTTATTGAAAGTGCAGACCGGAGACTATATCGAGTACATTAAGGAACTGACATCTTTAGGTAAGATCATGAACAAACGTTTTTATGTGATTGTGCCTTATGACCCGATTAGCGATAAGCATAAAGGCTTTTTCTCATTAATCAGTGAGGCCTTAAAGCCCGCCACCATCATTAAGCTTAAAGAAAAAACTTTTAGGCGTTATCAAGAAATGTTAGATCGGCGCATCGACAGTATTGTCGGCGGCTTGGAGTCTCTCGGTGTGGCGGTCGCGCGACTCGATACCCAGAGCTTAATTGAGCTTTATTATAAGAGCTATAATCCGGAAACTTCAAAGAATCAGGTCTTGGCGGAGATTGATAAAATCAGAGTAGAGAAATAAATTCATATGATTGATTTTAGTAAACAACAAGAAGGCAAAAAAATCGGTTTGAATACCACGATTACTCTCGGCATGAAGCCGGTCGTTCCTTCGATTGAAGAAAACCCGGAAATGACCCGGGAAGTCATCGAAGAAGAGAAGGCCTTCAGGCGCGGTGTCTTGTCTGTCCGCGATATCATCGCCCCATCCGCGTTGAAAGTTGATGCCACGAATTTGCGTTTAGGCGATAAGTTTTTACGCACTATTTTTGTCATTTCCTATCCGCGTTATATTTCTGTCGGCTGGTTTGCGCCGATTATTAACCTGAACGTCACTTTTGACGTCGCCATGTTTTTTTATCCCGTCAAAAGTACGATTATTTTAAAACAATTAAGGGATAAAGTCGGTGCTTTGGAAGCGCAAATCGTTTCTGATGCCGAAAAAGGAGCTGCCCGCGATCCGCTCCGGGAAACAGCTTTGCGCGATATTGAATATTTGCGCGACGCCCTGACTCAGGGAACAGAAAAATTTTTTCAATTCGCTTTGTATCTGACTCTATATGCTGATAACCTTGAGGATCTTGATCGCTTAAGCGACCAGGCCGAAGATGTTTTTGGCTCCCGCCTCGTTTATTCCCGCCGTGTTTATTACCAGTCAGAACAAGGATTCAACTCAACCTTGCCTTTAGGTGACGATGAATTGTATATCACCTTCAACATGAATTCCTCCCCGATTGCTTCATCCTTTCCTTTTATCTCGAGCGAACTGACGAGCGACCGCGGTATTTTATATGGGATTAACCGTCATAATAATAGCTTAATTCTCTTTGATCGTTTTTCCTTGCAAAATGCCAATTCGGTAGTCTTTGCCACCTCCGGCGCCGGTAAAAGTTATGCCATTAAATTAGAAATTTTGCGATCCTTAATGCTTGGTACCGACGTTATCGTTATTGATCCTGAGTATGAGTATAAACATCTGGCCGAAGCAGTCGGCGGTACTTATATTAACATTTCTTTGTCTTCGGAAAACCGCATCAATCCTTTTGATTTGCCACGCTCAATTGGCGGGGAGGCCAAGGCCAAAGATATTATTCGAAGCGCCGTTATCACCTTGAAAGGCTTGGTCCGCTTAATGCTCGGTAATCTCAGCTATGATGAAGATTCAATTGTTGATCGCGCGCTGCTCGAAACTTACGCCAAGAAGGATATTACGCCTGATTCTGACTTGTCAAAAATTGAGGTGCCGATTATGGCCGACTTGGAGCAAATTTTAGACGGCATGGAAGGCGGCAATGACTTAGCTCTGCGTTTGCGTAAGTTTACCGAAGGAACATTCGCTGGTTTGCTCAATAACCAAACAAACGTCGAGATGACTAATCAGCTTGTCTGTTTCTCGGTCCGCGACCTGGAGGATGAGCTCCGTCCGATTGCCATTTATACTATCGTTAATTATATTTGGAATATCGTCCGCAGCGAAATGAAGAAGCGTATTCTGGTTATTGATGAAGCTTGGTGGATGATGCAGCACGAAGATAGCGCTAAGTTCATTTTCGCTCTCGTTAAGCGCTGCCGTAAATATTATTTAGGCGTGACCACGATTACTCAGGATGTAAATGACTTTTTGACTTCGCCTTATGGCCAAGCTATCGTGAATAATTCTTCACTACAGATTCTCTTGAAACAGTCTCCGGCCGCCATCGATCTTATTCAAAAAACTTTCATGCTGACTGAAGGTGAGAAATACCTCTTGCTGGAATGCGGCGTCGGAGAAGGCATTTTCTTCGCCGGCAATAAGCACGTGGCTATGAAAGCGGTCGCCTCTTATACTGAGGACCAATTGATTACCTCGGACCCTCGTCAATTAATGGAGCTCGAAGAGGCTAAAAAAGAATTCGAAGAAGCGCAGCAGCAAGCGACCGCTTAATCGCCATTAAATAGAAAATAATTAAACATATGCAAAACAATCGCAAGACCATCAGCTTTATTCTGATTTTTCTCGGCTTAGCCATTATCGCGGCTATCCTTTATTTACTCTTCATGAAGAAAGCTCCTGTTTCTGAGGTTCCGGCGGGCACGGTTACGCCGTCAGGACAGATTACAGTGGTCGACGAAATTGGCACAACTACACCGAGTGACCAGCCGCGCCGCACTGTCTATGATATTTCAAAGGAAACAGCTCATGCCATTAATGCTGATGACCTGGCTAAGCGGGCCGCCGCTCATGCCGAACGCTTTGGATCGTATTCTACTCAGTCCGGGTATAGTAATTTTACTGACTTGAAAATGTATATGACGCCGAGCCTACAGACTTGGGCTGATAAGTTTGTCGCTGAACAGGAGGCCGCTGCTAAGACTGACGCCTATTACGGTATTACGACTAATGCACTGACCACGGAAATCAAGAGCTTCGATGATAAGGCGGGCACAGCGCAGATAACTGTCATGACTGAACGCCGTGAGAGCACCGAAACTATTGGCGGTGGCTCACCCTTCAAGCAAACCCTGGATATCAGTTTTTTGAGAATTAATGACGAATGGTTAATGGATAAGGCCTATTGGTCTAAGAAATAAGTAAATTATGGCTGGAAATATCAAGACAATTTTTCGCTGCAGTAATTGCGACGCCCAATTCCCAAAGTGGAGTGGGCGTTGTTTAGAATGCGGTTCCTGGGGAACTTTGAGTGAAGAAATGACCGATGCGAAGTCTGAAAAAAAAGAAGCGGTTAAAAAAATAGGTGGTGCGGAGGTAATTGATTTGAGCCTGATTAAAGCTTCGTCACTTGAGCGGTATAAGACGGATATTGGTGAGATTGACCGGGTTCTCGGCGGCGGATTAGTCCCGGGGTCACTCGTTTTATTAAGCGGTGAGCCGGGCATCGGCAAGTCAACCTTGGTGGCGCAGATTGCTAGTGCGCTCGGTCAGAAGCAGGAGGCAATTTATGTTAGTGGCGAAGAGTCGGCAGCGCAGGTAAAGAGTCGCCTGGACCGCCTGCATTGCGATTTAAAGAATTTAAAGTTTATCTCCGAGACTAATGTCGAGAAAATTTGTTCGTCCGTCTTGAGGCTAATGCCGGGTATTTTGATTGTGGACTCTATTCAGACCGTTTATTCCAGTATGATTCCCGCCGAAGCCGGTGGCGTTTCTCAGATTCGAGCCGCAACCATCAAGTTCTTGGAGCTGGCCAAAGAAAATAATATCGCCGTTTTTCTCATCGGCCATATCACTAAAGACGGCACTATTGCCGGCCCAAAATCTTTAGAGCATATTGTTGATACGGTTTTATATTTAGAGAATGAAGCTAGTAATAATTATTGCTTATTGAGGGCGGCTAAGAACCGTTTTGGTTCGGTGAACGAACTCGGCGTTCTAGAAATGACCGGGACCGGCTTTAAGGAAGTGAAGAATCCGAGTTTGATTTTTGTAGAGAACCAAGCAACGAAGATTTCCGGCTCGGCTATCGGCTGCGTTATTGAAGGCACGCGTCCCTTCTTAGCCGATCTACAGGCCCTAGCCACTAAGACGGTCTTTGGTTATCCGCAGAGAAAAACGAGTGGCTTTGATTTGAACCGACTACAGGTTTTAAGCGCAGTTATCGCTAAGCGGACAAAGATTAATCTGACGACTCAGGATATTATTTTAAATGTTATTGGAGGTTTGAAAATTAGCGATCCGGCGCTTGATCTGGCGGCTTGCGCGGCCATTATTTCTTCGCATTTAAATAAGGATTTTGATAGACGGATAATTGTTTTGGGCGAGGTTGGCCTGGGAGGGGAGATCCGGAATGTCTTTAAGTTGGAAGCCCGCCTGCAGGAAGCGGAGCGCCTGGGATTTACCGGCGCCATCATTCCTAATGTTGAGGTGAAGGGCGGAAAGCTGCAGCTCACAAAAATCAAGAATTTAAGCGATTTGGTGGAGATTATCCAATAATTTAAGACTCGTGCTGAATAAATAAAAGACCAATAAAATATTGGCCTTTTTTATTGATCACACGGATCATTTTTTACCCTTAGCAGCAGCTTTTTTGGCTTTTTGCCGTTTTTCTTCTTCTTTTCTGGCTTTTTCAACATCTTTATCAGCTGCGTCGGGGTCTGTGTATTTTTTACTCATGGGTAATATATTTTACGTAAGACATGTATAAAGAACTATAAAGCCATATTATCCTAATATATCAATAATGTCAATTTACTATTGACAGTTTATGAATAAAATGATAGCATAATTAAGTTAATCAGTAGAATAGTAGAAACCAAAAAACATTAAGAAATGGCAAAAAGAAGTTCATTAAAAAAGGGAATTGTAAATGTATTAATTGGGATAGGCGGGTTAAATGTCGTCTGTCTCTGTATCTCGGTCCTATTTGTCGGCATGGTCGCTCTGGCGGTGATTTCTGGGCATCGGGTTAGTGATTCTGGCTTAGAAACCTTCGTCAGAGGCTACATCAAATTCACCTTTAACACTAGTGCAGTTATTACAATTCTATCGATTATTTCTATCATTATCTTCGTCGGTTTCGTAAATCACGAATACCAGAAAGAGAAGAAATCGGTGTATAAGAAGTGCGTAAATAACAAATAGACAAAAAATAAAGAGGTTTGCGTTAAGCAACCTCTTTTTTCTTGAGCTGAGCAATAAAATGGCTATCTACGGAAGATAGTCTAGTTAACTTTTCTTAGTTGTTAAACAGCTAACAATAATAACAGGATAAATAATACCCAGGCATTGCCAGAGACGTATAGTATGAAAGCTGTTAAGGCCACGATCCCTAAGACCAGTGCCATCCAAAGGGGTACTTGTCTGTTATTTGTAAATTCTTTTTGTGTCATTGCTACTATCGAGATTAGGCCAGTTAGTACCCACAAGTTTCTGGTTTGTTAATAAGCAAAGCCTATTAACGCTAAGACTGAGATATAAGCGATAGCTGCAAAAAAAATGCTTTTTGAATTCATAATAATTTTCCTCCTTTTATTTAATTATTTAATTGAAAAAGTGCTAATACATATTTCTGAATAGATTACTGTAATTCTTACTATTTGTCAAGCATACTTAGACATTTGTTATTCATATGTATATACTGGGTATATATGATAGGAAATGGTTATAATAATGTAAAAATAATAAGCTATATTTATGAGAGAAATTGAAATTAAATTAAGGGCTGGAAATCTAGATTTAATCGCCGCTAAGTTAGTTAGATTGGGCTGCGTTTTATCAGATCCAAAAGTTCAAGAGGATATAAATTTCGTAAATAAAGATGATCTTAGATGGTTTGAACCAATGAAAGAGGGCGAGTGGATTTACCCTCGTCTCCGAATTGAAAATAATACATCCCTAACATTCACAGTCAAGAAACCGCTCACGAATGAGATGGACTGTATCGAGCATGAAATGCATATTGATAATCCTGAAGCCTTGAAAGCAGTTATGGAAATGTTTGGCTATAAGCAGGGCGTGGTTGTGAAAAAAACGCGGTATACTTGTGTCTACCAGAAATATACTATTACTCTTGATGACGTTGACCGCCTCGGATCTTTTATAGAGATTGAACAAGTTGTTGATGGTGACGGCAGTGATGCTGAAAAAATGCAAGAAGAAATGTTCGTTTTTGCTAAAGAAACCCTTGGACTCGAACGAGACGCACATATGATGAGAGGGTATGATATTTTAATGCATGAGAAAGATATGGAAAATGAGGCGGTTGTCTAGTTAATCTCCACTATTCAAAGCCTATTCCAAATGCGCATGATTTTCCCAGGCCCCGAGCTTGGCCTTGATGAGCGGATGTTTGAGTAGTCCGGGGTCGGAAGCTATTAAAGTCTTTGCCTCGTCTTGAGCATCCTTGATTTTCTCATAGTCAAATAGCGAGAGAATGTCGAATTCCGGGAAGCCGCTCTGCATCAGGCCATAGGTTTCGCCGGCCCCGCGCAGCTTCAGATCGATTTTAGCCAGAGTTAAGCCGTCATGATATTTTGTTAGGGCAGCTAAGCGCTCTAAGGTTTTCGCGCTCGTTTTTTCGCCGGCAGAAGTAAAGAGGAGGCAATGAGACTGCATATCACTGCGTCCGACTCGGCCACGGAACTGGTGGAGCTGGGCCAGGCCGAATCTTTCGGCACCTTCAATGATCATTAGAGTCGCATTAGGCACATCAACGCCGACTTCAATCACGGCCGTGGCTACCAGGATCTGGATTTCCTTATTCAAGAAAGCAGCCATGATTGCCTCTTTTTCTTTAGGCTTTAATTTGCCGTGCAATAAACCGACTTTTAAGTCAGGGAAAATCACCTCGTCTAAATGCAGATGCTCGGCTTTAACAGATTTGGCGCCGAGTTTGTCGGACTCATCAATTAAGGGACAGACGACAAAGGCTTGCCGCCCGGTTTTTATTTCTTCACGAATAAAATCATAGGCTGTTGCGCGTTCATCTTCGCTGATAATCTTGGTGATAACTGGCAGGCGGCCTAAGGGCATTTCATTAATAATGGACAGGTCTAAATCGCCATAGATAGTTAAAGCTAAGGAGCGGGGAATCGGCGTGGCCGTCATGGAGAGGAAATGCGGGGTCTGGCTCGGCAGGCTATTGAAATCTAAAATCTTCCGGCGCTGGCCGACGCCGAAACGGTGCTGTTCATCAACGACCGCTAAAGCTAAATTGGTAAATTTTACATTCTTTTGGATAAGGGCATGCGTACCGACAATAATATCGGCTGTGGCCGCTTCTTCGTCCTTGTGACTGCCGGTTAGGAGAGCAATTTTAAAGTCATAGGCTGCGAACAGCTTGGTTAGGTATTGCTGATGCTGAGTCGCCAAAATAGCGGTTGGCACCATCACTACGGATTTCTTTTTATTTAAAGCGACATTAAGGAGGGCGAGCGCAATCACTAAAGTCTTGCCACTACCTACATCGCCTTCCAGGAGCCGGCTCATCGGAATAGGTTTTTCTAAATCGCGCAGGATTTCCCAAGCCGTTTTTTTCTGGGCGCCGGTTAATTTAAAAGGCAGGGAAGCGACAAATTCCTTGGTTTCTTTTTCATGAAATTTAATCGGGATGGACTGCCGTCCTTGCAATTCTTGCTTGATGAGAGCGGACTTGAGTTGGCGGAGAAATAATTCGGTGAAGCCCAGACGGGTCTGGGCGGCGGTAATATCTTCGTAGCTTTTGGGAAAATGGATGAGCTCAAGAGCTTGGCCTAAAGGAGTGAGGCCTAGACGCCGAGCGATATCTGACGGCAGCCAATCAATAACTTGATTGGTCAGAGCCATGGCCTCGCGCATCAAATAGCGAATCTGTTTTTGCGTCAGGTTTTCTGTAGAATGATAGTTGGGAATTAATCCTTTGGTGTGCAGTAGCGAACCGGCTGATATTTTTTCTGCCACTGGTGAAATCATCGTCGGTCCGCTATAATCCTCAGTGACCTTACCGGCCAGCGACAGCTTATCACCGGCGCGAAAAGTCTTGGCCAGGTACGGCTGATTAAACCAGATAACTTTCAGTGAGCCACTATCATCGCTCACCATCGCTTCAGTCACATACATTTTTCGCTTGAAGCTTTTTTTGTTTTGGATGAGTTCGATGGTGCCGGTAATTTGGGCCGCCTCTCCAATCCTTAACTCGGAAATAGACTCGCAATTGGCGAAATCGTCATACCGGAAGGGAAAATAAAAAAGCAGGTCAGAAATAGTCTCCAGACCCAGCTTTTTTAGTAATTTCGCAGTTGTCTTGCCAACTCGATAAAGTTCGGTAATGTTTGAATCGAGGCTGATCATAGACTAAATGTGCTCCCACCAGGAATCGAACCTGGATTTCAAGCTCCGCAAGCTTGCGTCCTATCCGTTGAACGATGAAAGCTTTAAAATCGGCGGTGACGCCAAAATTGACACCCCCTTATAGTATTACAATTTTAGTAGTTTAGTCAACCTTTCAGAGAGCGGCATCTCCGTCCTTTCCAGGTTTTCGTCCAGATAGCGGGCCAGGAAGTTCCGGATGGTCAGGGCGTCCAGATGCCTTAAGGGCACGGTAATCCGGGGCTGCATCGAGCCTTTGAACTCAAAATATAGGCTTTTTAGGCTTTGTTTGGGCTTATAGAGGACGACGAAGTTCTTAATGGCGTCATAATCATAGAAACGGGAGCCGATTTTCACCCCCTCCGGACCGAGTTCAATCGGAATCATGAGAGCTGGTCGGCTCTCGTTAATGATCATGATAATGATGGTAATGATGATAAAGAGAGCAAAAAGGAAGTTTGAGCTGGTCCCCAGGAAGACTAAATGCCATTGCTTGAGGGCAAAGAAGCAGAAAAAGATCATCAAGAAGACAATCAAGCCGGCACCCATATACCACTGACGGCCGCGATGAGGCACGCGGTATTCCGGGACTTGCCAGCGGATGAATTGGGCTTTGTTATCGGACATATTGATAGGGTTAAAGTATTAAAACCTAGTTTTAGACAGCTTGGTTATTCTTCTTTTACTTCCGCGTCATCACAAAGATCTTTAATTATTTCTGGGGACAGAAATCCTTCTCCATCACTCTTAATATCTTCTGGGTTGAGATTTTTTATTCTAGCTTCATCCTCTTCCCGAGAAATCGGAGGATAGACTTCCTCGATTTCTTCCTGTTTCTTTTTGGTTACATTCATACTCATGTCAAAATTTAATCCATTCATATTTTTATTTGATTTATAGCTTAGCTCTTAAGTTTTTCTTCATTTCCAATGCCTTACGGGCGAGCGGACGCACGAATTGATTCGTTAATCTTGGCAGGGCGGCATAAACACAAAAATCATTCTTATCATTCTTATTGACCATGCTTAAGTATAACTTATATTTACTTTCTATATTAGACAAATTAACCATTTCATTATTAACATCGTTAATCATTTCTTTTATCTCTTCGGCTGAGCCTTTTTCAAGTACTGATTGATATTTCTCAATCAGTGCTTTGTTCCGGTCGGACATCCCTCTCATATCACTACTAGTTTCTTTAGAAATAAGATCGACGCCTTTTTCGGTGGCGATTGTCTTTTTTTCTCTATCGTTATCATCCGGAGCTTCTAGTCCGGCTCTCTCTGATAAAAAATTAACCAGACCTGTGCCATTTATTTCTTTGCCATCCTTATCTACCTTAACTTTTTTAAAATCATTCCAAAGTTTATTAAGAGTGGCTTGTGTTTCTCTGGTTTCATCGGTCTGTGGTACGAGATTGCTGATGTTGTCGATCAGGTTTTGGATGGATTCTTCGGTTTCCTGGCTATCCAGGTTGACGACATTGAAGATGCGCTGCAAAGCTTTTGTATTAAGATAACCTCTATTTTCCCAGCCTTTGAGATCATAAAGTTTGAATTCTCGGGTGATATTTTTTAGGTAAAGTTCTTCGGCTGTCTTTTCGTCACCAATATTTATTTTAACGCCGTTTGCTTCTACCACCTCTATTTTATGTTTTTCCAGACCTAAATTGATTAAGCTCTTGCTCGCTTCTCCCTTACTGACTTCGGTGGCCATGTTCTGAGCGAAAGCTTCCATTTCTACCCAGTCATCTTCGTTGTCCCCACCCTTAATCCAACAATGAATCTTAATATCGCCTTTTTCTCCCTTAGCGTCTTTAAGTTCATCAATGCTAAGATCTTTTATTAGACCCTGTTCTTTAAGTTTTGATAACTCTGAGTGGACCATCTCCACATCTTGGGAGCTGAAAATAACATCCAAATCGTCGGGAATCTTCTCCGAATGCTCGGTATGCGGAATATAACAATTAGAGCCTACTAATTCCCAGTCATACTCGCCTTTATTGAAGGCATTACCGCAGACTAGGGCCATTGCCGCTTTCATGCGCGGGGTAATTTTTTCATCAAAGCGTTTTTGGATTTTTTCTGTCGCTGGAATTATTTCTGTCATTTCAGATTCCTTGGAATTTGGAATGCGATTCGGCAGATGTTCTGTGGCTGACGGCATTTTTTCTTGTTCGATGCCGGCTTCGGCCTGTTCAGTTATTATTTCTGCCTTTTTTTCCAGACTTTCAATTTTAGCCAGCTCTTCCGGTGCCGAGGCCTGCTCCATGGCTTCGGCGCTTAATTTAGTGATTAGCTCTTGATCATGCATTGTCTTTTTTTCAATAGCACTAGTCACTTCTTCTGCAGTTTCTGTTAAAACTTCAGCGGTCAGCTCAGGAGTTTTTTCGCCCTCCATTTGCTCAGCCTTATTTTTCACCTCTTCTTTATTAGCCATATTGTTTATTAATTATTTTTCTATAATTGAACGGCGAATCTCAGCTATTTTCTCTTCTTCTTGCTTCTTCATTAAATCTGTCAGAATTGCCTTTTCCTGTTTACGGATTAGGCCGATCTTGCGCAAATAGCCTTGATATATCTCTCGAATATTATCTAGGCGGGTCTTGATTTCGCTGGAACTTAATTTTGCCGCTGCCATAGGGAGTGACTTAAATACGATTATTAATACTCAAATTATAGTATAAATGGTCTGAAAAGACAATTTTATGGCAAATAGCCTGAAAATTGACATAATTAGTTTTGACCTGATATAATGGCTGGGAACTGAATAGCGATAATATCTGGCCATCTGCCTGGTATTATGACAACTTAACTAACATGGAGAGGTGGCTGAGCGGCTGAAAGCGGCAGGTTGCTAACCTGTTATAGGAGTGTAAACTCTTATCGAGGGTTCGAATCCCTCCTTCTCCGCAGTAAGCCAAAAATAAGTTAAGCCTTATTTTTTGGTGTCAAAAAGTTCCAAAGATGAGCAGGGAGTAAGCAAAAAAATTATTAAAATAGAGCTATATTTAGCTAATATTTATGTATAAAATAGTTGTTCCAACGTTAACTGCTACATTTGCTATTTCAGAGATTTTATGATATCTTATAACTATAATCAATAAAATAAGTGAATATGATTAATGACAATTCTTTTTTAAACCAACAAAAAACGGAGAACAAAATGGAAACGAAAAGAACAAAAGAAGAAGCTCAGCAAGAATTGATTGAAAAATTCGGGCTGAAAAAGACATCTGACTTTCAATTAGCCCTGCAACAAGGCAAAATTGAACTAGCTGGAGAATGGCTAAATTATATTGTTGAAAATAAAGAAAGTTTTCCTCAATATGAAGCCACTTGGGATTCTTGGCTCAGCGACCGCCAAAAAGATATCGAACTTTATAAGCAATTAAAGAGCGATGGAAGTTTGGAAAAAATGGGGCATCGGACTAAAGAAGAAGCACAAGCTGAATTACAAGAAAAATTTGGTTTTGCCGATACTAAAGGTTTTAGAAATGCTCTAAAAAGTGATATCCCTAAAGCCGAAAAATGGCTTAATCATATTGTGGAGAATAAATTGAGTTTTCCGCAATATTTAGCCTCTTGGGATAGATGGGTCGGTGATCGTCAGCAGGAATTGGCTGAAGCTAAGAAATAACCCTATGTGTTAATTATGAAAAGCCCTATTTTATGTAAGTAGGGCTTTT
>VFKX01000068.1 GCA_009885285.1 Candidatus Falkowiibacteriota bacterium | reverse complement strand
AGTAGTCTCCGTATGAGGCTCTCCTAGCTTGGTTTGGGTCTTGATTTAGTCTATTTAGTTCTTCTTGAGAATCGGGTAGTGTACCAATTGATTTCCATGGAGTTTGTTTTAGGGCTGGATTTGACCAGTTCATTCCTACTGCGTAGTTTACTATATCGTATTTACCTGTTCGATAAAGATGCTCCAAGAGCGCTTTAGTGTTCCTACCAAAACCTGTGTTAGCTAGGGCAAAATCGCTTTGAAAAACAAGCTTCTTCTTTCTCATTAGAGAATGGACCACCCCTATTCTGAGTTTATTTAATATCAATAACATGTAGTTTAGTGTAAAATAATTAGGTGATATTGGCAAATCAAAGCTCAGGTAATCCGGGGTTCGTCATAAAGAATAACGTTTATGCCGGATCTACTGGCGTTTTAGTAACTGGGAATATTTTTAAAAATTACCAGTACGTAAATAGGAATAAGCTGACTGAATTAACATCCACTCCTCTTCCAGCTTACTCCTTGACTGGCTCTGGGAATTACGCTTCTCTGGTTTACGAAACTTGTCATGGCATAAACTATTCTAGCGCTGCAAATGCTGGAAAAACTGGTGATTATAATTTTTATATGGCTCCTTATGGACCTGGCTATTACCAGCCTCCCGTAGGGGAGCTTCCTACAATGGCCGAACAAACTTTCGGTTTTTCTAAGGTTTCAAAAAAACAAGCCGATGATCTCAATCTCTATGACTATTTAAAGATATTCGGACTGAGGATCGCTTCAAAAATTAACAATTTCATTCCGTGTAAAAATTATAATTTAACAGCATTTCATGAGGGCATAACTGATTGCCCAATTACTTCTCAGCCAGCCTTTAAATATTCAGAAATCCAAGCAGAGCTAGCTGCGGGAACTTATCTGGGCTCAATAGGTGGTAACATATATAATCACAACCCAATACCGAGTTCTTATGACAGGGGGGTTTTGGTGGCAACCACATTATACAAATCTGCTCCACCCACCGGCCCGAAGGTAACAAAAGAAAATCAGGACAGCTGTTTTTACGTTACTGGCCAAGATAAAATACCTATTCCCTCTTTTTCGAGGGGATCTTCCGCCTCCTCTAGTAATTATGTTTTTGGACAATGCGCGAATCTTTCAGAGATAGACCGCCAGCCTCTTGCTGTCGGGGCGGTTGATGGACATACTAATGCATCGGTCGGCAATCCTAAGGATATTCTTTCCGATGGTGACTTAGGTCAGGACGCATCAAATTACGACCAATCAATCTATTGGAATTTCGTCTTTAAAAATAATCACAACGTTCTTCCTTTTGGCAATACTCATGAGGCCGCACAAATGACTCAGGATAACGATCAGGTTAGAGAAGACTATTGGTGGGAGCATCGAGAGTGTCCGGAAAATATAGATTACCTAAATCACGCTTTCGGCAACAATATAAATGCTTGCCCGATGAATTATGTTGATGTGCCGTACTATGCCGCCATAGGTAAATTTGGCTATTTTGGAACAAGATTCCAGGATACTTGGAGGAAGATAACAAACGAGTTTGATGAACCTATTGGATGGGTTCACACTTGGACTAATCCTGAGCCTGCATACGACAATAATGATGTTGCCGCTCCTATTGTTGTAGACCCAGAATGGGTGACAGCTCCAGAAGATAATTCTTTATATAAAATAACTGGACATTTTTCTGGGGATATTTTTCCGGGCTATTCGCATAACACCTACTATTATGAATTTGATCAATCTTTTTATGTTAATTCTGGAGTTGAGCCTACTGTCGTCGTTGATGTTAACAATTTTTCTGGCATCTTATTAGTAGTAGATCCCGCTATCTACGTTGGCGTTTCACAAGCTTACTACGAAAGTTTGCCTTCGCTTTCTTCTTACGTAGGGCATACAGCTCGCCCTAATGATCCTGGCGTTCTTTCTGCTCTGGGAATGCATGTAGAAAGTGGAATGGATCCTCCTGACCAGAATCTTTTTGATTATTTAACCTTAGATCTCTTTTACGATAAAAAGAAAAAATATATAGATTATCCATACCAGGTTGGAAGTTATTATAAACTTATACCAGATTCAGAATACGAACCTTATTCTCATAACCTTGGGGGCAGTGATTATGACCCTTTAATAAAGGCCTCCGCAATCGAGAAGAAGTATTACGATTTCGCTTTTTCAGATCGCACTTTGTTTCTATCTTTAAATTACAATTTATCTAGGTCTTCGCCTGAATACTCTTTTCTTACAAACGCTGGAATAAAAGGTTTCGAACATTCGTACGGAGCCTTGTGTTCTGGAGCTACTGGGTTGGGCTTTAAAGTTTCTGATAGTAATGATTTTAAAATCTCTTATATTAATCGAGGCGGCTCTGACTTATTCGGAGATGATCCAACGCAGGTATTTATTGATTCTGTTATTTCAACTGGACTTTATGACCCGACTAATCTTATCCAATTTAATAAGCTAATTAAAAAATACGGATCTTTTAAATTAAGCAGTCACACATCTATAGATTCCCAATGGTACGATAAAATAACAAACGAGAAGCGCAAGAGGATCGCTAAAAGCTACTATAGTAGCATTGCTAACGGGCAGCCGGTTGATTTGTTTCCGAATAATCAAGTAACATTCTCTTTCGAGAAAACTTCCGATTTTGCTGCAAGTGATTTTGTAAAGTATGGATCTATCAAAAACTCAGCGCAGGCTGTGGGTAAGACTCTACCAGCAGTAAAAAGGCAATATTTTAGCGCTGGATTTTCTACCATTTTCGAAGCGAGTGGGTCCTTTCAGCGTATCAACCATAAAGTTTCTAATGATACCATAAACGATATTCCATTAAATGGTTCGTCTTTCGATTACTCGTCACAAAATGTTGGTTACCCTAAAGTGACGCATACCGTCTCTAAGAGCTTCGTAAAATCCTTAAACAACTTCTACCTTGGATATGCTAATCCGAGGGGGTGTGGGAATCAGAATTTCGTAGTCGGTCCGAATTCCTATTTGGATCTTATTAATCTTCCAAATAATGGGATTTGGAAAGACTACGCTCCAGAAACATCTCCTCCGCCAGTAAGCATAGTTAACTCGCCAACCAGAGCGAGTTGGAAAGATGGTGGCTTTGCCAGAATCGGGAAACTAAATAGAAATTTCTCGTGCTTCTCTCCAATGTTTTTACAGCAGCCTTTGAATGAGGCTGTGAAACTGTGTCAAGCTCCAAAATTCAGAGTATACGCCGTAGACTATCACACTATTCCAGAAGATAAGATCAAGGAAAATTCTAAAACTTTAGCTTATCCAGAGGTTGACTATTGGTTAAGAAAAATAAAAGCCATAAATACAAAAGGGGACAACTTGTATCCATTGGGTTATCAATGGTATAGAGTGCGTAAGACTGACGCAAAGAGGTATTTAGAGACTAAAGACTCTGCGCTGCTTAGTTCTTCATCGCCAACAGGATCGTGGTGCTGCGCGGAAGATGGCGTGGGTAATTCTCCTGAATGTACGGTAATAAGACCAAAGGAGTGTCTTGATATAAATGGCGCGACAATATTTTCATGGGCTCATTCAGAAGATTCCGTAAGAAGATTTATGGGAGTTAAGGCTAGCGATTGCGAGTATTTTTATTTTTGTAATGTGGCGGGAAGATTTGGCTGGAGGGATAGCGAATTCGCTTCAGTGACTGTAGATAATACGGTTAAGATTGAAGTGGCTACTATGAATTTATGTGGGCCTGGCGCGGCAACTGTTTCTATTGCTGGTACAGACGCGCCGTTGGGGCTTATGAATGGATTTATTTCTGATAAGAAGGTCTATTTCGAGCAAGTTAAGGATACTAATTGGAATGATCGTAATAATTGCGAAACAGTTAGGCTTGTTGGCCCGGAGCGAATGAGGGGAATAACTAGAGTTTATACTCCAAGCACCTTCGTCGATCCTAGAGGGAAAAGAATTAGAAGCGCTCATTGGAAAGATTTTGGAGCTTTAGTTCGTGCCTCCGTTACGCTTACTGAAACTTTAGCTACTTCGTTATACGCCGACCGAGCCCTTCCGTATTGCGATAGAGCTTTGCATGCTAGCACTACTTGGAAAGGTGTCCCGATTATCCTAAAAGGTTACATCCACAGGACTCATTATGAGCCAGCTGTGTTAACAGAAAATACGAGTTTTGGTGTTAAGGCTAACAAGCTAAGAAGTATCGCGGAGCTTTATCCTCCAAGAAGGTATACGACAGCTAGTCCGATCCCTGAGTGGGATAATAAGAATCCAGGGCATCATCAGTTTGAAGCTAATTTAGGATCAATCAAAAAATACTCAAAAAATACAGCTGAAAATCTTAAGGTTGATAATGGTCCATACGGCCCTGTCAAGAACTTGGAGATTCTTCCGGCTAGCGTATCGAATATAGTCAGTCATGCTCAGGATTTAATGCTTAAATTTAATAAAGCGATACTCTTGGATGCTAATAGTAAAATAATAACTGGTCCTGAATGTGGTTATACTGCCCCCACTTTTGGAAGACTAATGCATTTTTATGTTGAAAGCTTTGCTACTTATTATCTGCTTTGTGAAGTTGGGGGCGTAAAGCCTAAAAAAGTTAAAAATTTTTCTCATATAGCGGGAGGTTTAAGGACTGGTAGGCCAGGCCTTCAGTATAATTGGCTGGGCAGACCTAGTGACGCGCGGTTAAAAAGAGTTTCTATGCCAGGTCCATACGCTTTTCAGTGGAAGGTTGAGAGGCATAATAGAGATAGGAATGGCAATGGAATGCCGTTAAGTTTCTGGTCTTACAACCACGAAGAAAGGATTGATAACTTGTATGACGCTGCGGCGGTTTATGGAGCGGTAAAGAAAACAAATCTTCAATATGACGGACTCTCCCAGGGTCAAAAGACCTTAAGGCAAAATATGGCAAATACTATGTATGGCCTTGGATCAGTAGCAGTGACCTTGAGAGGAGCATCTATAGGGCCAGATGACGGACCAAAACTTGGTTGCGGCTCGATAAGATGGAGAGCCTCTGGAGAAATGGGTGGAGATAAACCGAATACGGATTTCGTGAAATACATGCAGGGGGTTGCTGGGGTTGGCCCGGATCCTT
>VFKX01000036.1 GCA_009885285.1 Candidatus Falkowiibacteriota bacterium | reverse complement strand
GGCCTCAGTCATCAAGCCTTATTTATGGCTAGCGGTACTACTCAGACTGCTATTGGTACTGGCATTTGGACTATTGGCAATCTGACTTTTGGCGCAGCTAATCCAACCATTAGTGCTTCTTCATATTTCATCGCTCCCGGCGGCGCATATTTTAGCAGCGGCATAGTGTATATGGATGCTCAGCTCCAGGCTCGCGGCGGCATTCATAATGATAATGGAGCATACTTAACCATAGCCGGTGGAACATCGGGGGATACTGCCTTTACTTCTGGTCGTATAGCAATTAACGGCAGCGCCTTTACTTCTGGAGCAGGTTTCGGTTTCGGTAATGGCGCAGCTTATCCTAATCCGAATTCTTTAGCTGTTGATACTTTAGAGACTGATGGCGGAGTCGGTACCTCCGGTACTTTAGAATTAATCTATTACGGCGGCGCTCAAGTTGATATCGGAGCTGGTGGTTCTAAGCCGATCAGAGCCGGATCATTTGTTTACGCGTCAGATAGAAATTTAAAGAAGAATATCGCTACTATTACCAATCCTTTGGAAAAGATTATGCAATTACGCGGCGTCACCTTTGATTGGAAGAAAGATGATAAGGCGAGTATCGGGTTGATTGCTCAGGAAGTGGAGAAGGTTTTTCCTGAAGTGGTAACTGGTGATGAAGGCGGGAAGGGCGTCCAGTATGGCAACCTCGTCGCCCCTTTAATTGAAGCAGTTAAGGCACAACAGAAAGAGATTGACCGTCTTGAGACTAGGATCTCTATCTTGGAGATGGAGAGATAGTAGCGTTGACCGCAATTTCCGTAATTGCTATAATATAATCAAGTTTAAATTTTAAGAATTTTTGTCTATGAAAAAAACAATGATCGGTCCCTTGTTGACTGTTATCGGCTTAATCCTGATTGGAGCTCTGTTCGCTTATTTCTATATCTCCATTAACCGCTTAGAAAAGAAGGTGATGGCTATTCAAGCGGCGACCGTTGAGGACTCCGGTAAGATTTCTGCTATTGTTAACTTCTTTAACGCCAACCTCAATGCCCAGACTGACAAAAAGTAATATAATTAATCCGGCGGCCGCATATGCTCCCCGCCCAAACATAAATAATAATCCTATGAAAAAAGAATTTGTTTTTCCTTTGGTAGTCGGCCTGATTCTTGGCGGTTTAGTCATGATTTTCTGGCAATTCAATACCCGCTTGAATAACGCAGCCGCTGCTATGGCTCAGATCGAAACCGCTGTTAATCAGAACACTAAGGCAGTGAGCGATATCGTTACTTTCATTAATAACGCTAGCGGCCAGAATAAGCAGGCTGCTCCGGAAACACCTGCGAAATAATAATCAAGCGCTTCTAAGCAGCAAAACCCTGTTAAAAGCAGGGTTTTGTGATATAATTAGGATATGAATAAAACTGAAGCAAAAAATAGAATTGATAAGCTAAAAGCGGAAATTGATTTTCACCGCTATAATTATCATGTCCAGGACAAAGAGACGATGGCTCCGGCGGCTCTAGATAGCTTAAAGAACGAGCTTTTTTTGCTGGAAAACGAATATCCTGATTTAATCACGGCTGACTCTCCGACGCAGCGCGTTTCTGGTCAGCCCTTGGATAAGTTTACCAAAGTAACGCATTCCCGACCGATGATTTCTCTTTTTGACGCCTTTAGTGAAGGCGATATGCGCGCTTGGGAAGAACGGAACCATAATTTTCTGAAACGTCCTTTGCGGGCGGAATATTATTGCGAATTAAAGCTTGATGGCCTGGCTATAAATTTACGTTATGTCGGCGGCCTGCTGATCCAAGGAGCGACTCGCGGCGACGGAAAGATCGGGGAAGACGTGACTGGAAATATTAAGACGATAAATAGTATTCCGTTGCGATTGCGCCGACCTAATGAAAAAGAATTAGAAAAAATCGGATTGGAGGCATCCGATATCAAGAAAATATATAGCCTGATTGACTCGGGGACGATTGAATTGCGCGGGGAAGCAATTATGTCTAATAAGACTTTCGCCGCTTTGAATAAGAAATATATCGCCGTCGGTAAAGCACCGCTGGCTAACACTCGCAATGGTGTGGCCGGCTCAATTCGTCAGCTGGATTCGAAAGTGACAGCGGAACGGAAGCTCGAGTTTTATGCTTATGACTTATTGCTGGATAATTATGAGCGTGGGGAAGTAATAGCTCGCCGTGATCAGGCTGATGCCTTGGCTAATCTTTTAGGATTCAAGACTTTAAAACAGAATCAAATCTGTGCGGACTTAGAAGCTGTTTTTCATTTTTATAACGGTGTAGAAAAAAAACGTCCATCACTCGGCTTTGAAATTGATGGCACGGTCGTGAAGTTCAATGATCTGAGAATGTGGAATATCTTGGGTATTGTCGGCAAAGCGCCGCGCTATATGATGGCCTATAAGTTTTCCGCGGCCCAAGCGACGACGAAGATTGAGGGTATTGTCTGGCAAGTCGGGCGGACTGGCGCCCTTACTCCGACGGCCTTGCTTGATCCGGTTAAGGTTGGTGGCGTGACCATTAGCCGCTCAACGTTACATAACTTTGATGAAATTAACCGTTTGGATCTGCGTTTAGGTGACACTGTAATTATTGAGCGTTCCGGCGACGTTATTCCTAAGGTTGTGGAAGTTTTAAAAAATCTGCGTAACGGACAGGAGAAAATAATTGAAGTGCCGGCAGAATGTCCGATGTGCGGCGGGAAGGTTATTAAAGTTGGCGACGAAGTGGCTTATCGCTGTGCGAATAAGCGCTGTTATGCCGTTAATCTGCGGCGTATCGGCCATTTTGTCTCTAAGGGGGCAGCTGATATTGATGGACTGGGACCGAAATTAATTGAGCAATTTCTGACCAGTGGCCTAATTAAAGATGCGGCTGACTTATATGCGCTGAAGAAAGCTGACCTTTTGAGTTTAGATAGATTCGGCGAGAAGAAAGCCGATAATGTTATAGAAATTTTAGCGGCGCGCCGGGAACTGGCGCTTGAGCGTTTTATCTATGGCCTGGGTATTCGCCATGTCGGAGAAGAAACGGCCGATTTGTTAGCGGATAGGATTAGAGAGATGCTGACTGATTCGGAAAAGGAAAAGGGGTTGACTATTGAAAAACTAACTAAATATTTCCAGAGCTTTAGTCTTGAAGATTTAGAAAATATGCCTGATGTCGGACCGATTGTTGCGAGAAGCATTATAGATTTCTGGCATGACGCCGCTGATTTGCAGGTTTTAGAGAAATTTAGTGCTAATGGCGTGTCGCTGAAAATCGAGCAGTCAGTTCTGGCTCCGAATTCCGCAAAAAGCCCGTTTTTTGGCAAGAATTTCGTTCTAACGGGGTCACTTAATAGTTTGACAAGGGGCGAGGCAAAAGATAAGATTAAGGCGTTAGGAGGGAAAATGAAAGATAGTATGACGAAGGAAATAGATTTTCTGGTAGTCGGCGCTGAGCCCGGATCAAAACTTGAGAAAGCTAAGAAAATGGGGGTTAGGATATTGGAGGAAGAGGAATTTTTACAAATGCTCGAAGGTTAATTGGGTAAATAAAAACCCCTGAAAAGGGGCATTTATCGCTTTCACGCTGATTGCTCAGTTGATGTGAAAATTAACACTAAGAATATTATAGCAAATAGTTTTTTTAAGGTCAATCGACGATATCGGTTGTGGACCGACTGGGTGTCGAACCCAGGATAGCGAAGTGTTAATTTTCACATCGCGACCAGCGCCCGGCCCACAACTCCAACAGTATAGCACTATGACCATGACGTCCCGTTTAAATAAAGATAAAATTTTGATAAAATATTAAGGAAGAACTATGTCTATCACTCCTAATGACATCAAACATATCGCTGAGCTGTCTCGTTTAGAGTTAAGCGAAGAGGAAGTAAAGAAATTCGGCGGCCAGCTCGATTCTATTTTGCAATATATCGAACAATTGAACGAAGTTGATACTAAGAATATTGAGCCGACGGCTCAAGTGAGCGGCCTGAGCAATATTTGGCGAGCTGATGATGTTCATGTTTGGGATGAAGGAGAGGTTGAAGCGGCTTTAAGTCAAGGCGCCAGGGAAGGCGGACAGGTTAAAGTTAAGAGGGTTTTATAAAATAAAAAATCCCCCTGATGGGAGATTTTTATGGTTCCTTTGTGGATCCTAGAGCCGAACTTAACAGTAATAATATTGTATCAGATTGGATTTGTTTGTCAATAAATATTTTCTTCTCCAGGTGTGGACCCGCGGGGTGTTGAACCCCGGGAAGCCGACTGTTAAGTTCGGCACCGGAACCACTCCCGGGCCCACACCGTGATCAAGCATAGCAAAGCGGTCATGAAGAAAAAATAAAAATTATTTAAAAAAACAGTTAATACTCCTAGCCCCGAATATGAATTTAAATGAACTGACAATTAAAGAGGCGCGCCAGCAGCTCGATAGCGGAGAAATAACTTCCGTGGCTTTAACGCGGGCTTGTTTAGATAGAATCAAAGAGGTGGATGAGCAAATCAACGCCTGTTTGACTGTTTGTGAAGCAGAGGCAATGGCCGAGGCCGCAGCGGCTGATTTACGGATTAAGTCCGGGGAACGGGGCGATTTATTAGGCATTCCTTATCTTTGTAAAGATATTTTAATGACTAAGGGGGTTCGGACAACGGCCGCTTCCAAAATTTTAGAAAATTATATCGCACCATATGATGCCACGGTTGTCGCTAAGCTCAGAGACGCCGGAGCAGTTATGTTGGGCAAGACTAATCTTGATGAATTCGCCCATGGCGCTTCCACTGAGAATTCCGCCTATGGAGTGACTAAAAATCCTCACGATTTAAGCCGGGTGGCCGGCGGGTCATCGGGGGGCAGCGCCGCTGCCGTAGCGTCTGATATGTGTATTTTTGCGCTCGGCACCGATACCGGTGGTTCTGTTCGCTGTCCGGCCAGCTTTTGCGGCGTCGTCGGTTTTAAGCCTAGTTATGGCCGAGTGTCCCGCTTCGGATTATTGTCTATGACGTCATCCACTGATGTGGTTGGCCCGTTAACCAAGGATGTCTATGACGCCGCCATTGTTTTAAAAGCCATTGCCGGTGATGATAGCCGCGATGCGACCACTGCTCCGGAAGCGATCGAGGCTTATGAAAAAGAAATAGATATAGCCAAAGATAAGTCTTTGCGAGGTTTGAAGATTGGCTTGCCGCAAGAATATTATTTAAAAGATTTGAATCCTGAGGTGGCGGCTAATTTAAGAGCGAGCGCCGAAAAACTCGAAGCGGCTGGCGCCGAACTCATCAGTGTTAGTCTGCCTTATACAAAGTACGGAATTCCTGTTTACTATATCATCACCCCTTCAGAAGTGAGCTCAAACTTAGCGCGTTTTGACGGTATCGGCTGGGGTTTAGCGAAAACGGAAGCAAAGAACCTTCAGGAATTTTATAAGGCGACACGCGGCGCTGGTTTTGGTCCGGAAGCGAAGCGCCGGATCATGCTCGGCACTTATGCGCTGAGCGCCGGTTATTATGATGCCTATTACAAGAAAGCGCAGGCCGTCCGGACTTTGATTATTAAGGATTTTACCGAAGCTTTTAAAAAGTGTGATGTCTTATTAACTCCGACCGCGCCGCATTCGGCTTTTAAAATCGGTGAACAGGTTAATGACCCTCTGGCTATGTATATGGAGGATGTTTTTGTAACTGGAGCGAGTCTGGCTGGATTACCAGCCATTTCAGTTCCGGCTGGCACCGTAGCGACAAAAGGCGGTAAGCAAATGCCGGTTGGTGCTCAGATAATCGGGCCGCGTCTAAGTGAAGGTTTAGTGATAAAAGTGGCTAGTGTGCTAGAATAAAAATATAATAAATTAAGAGTATGAAAAAAGTCTATAAGTATTTAGCGGTGGCTGCCGCTGTCGTAATAATTATTGTTTTAGCCCTGGTTAGTCGACCGAAAGAAGTCGGGACTCTGAAATCACCTTTAGCCGTTACTGGTGATGCTCAGGCTGGCAGCTTTATTGTTTCTAATTATCCGAGCATAAAGCCGGAGGATAAGATTTTCGGATCAGCCGAGGCAGCTCTTAAAATATTTGTCTATGAAGATTATACCAGTAGCTATAGCGCTAAATTAGCCGATACTTTGGACAAGGTAAAGGCTGATAATGGCGATAAAGTTGCTATCGTTATCCGCCCATTCTTCAAGAATTCACCATTAGCTGGCCAAGCTCAGACGGCCGTTGATTGTGCTGGGGAACAGAAAAAATGGATGGAAATGAGGGCCTTATTATTGGCTCAGGCTAAGATTAAGCAATTAAGCGCCGCTAATTTTAGCGCTTATGGCGAACAAATCGGCTTAAATGCCGGAGATTTCGGAAATTGCTTGACTAAGAATGAGAAATCAGTAAAAATAGAACAGTTAGTCCAGGAAGCGGAATCATATTCTGTCCAGGGCGCCCCGACCATGTTTATCGGGGAAGAGGTTATTTTGGGAGCTCGTCCTTACGATGATTTTATTGACTCAAATGGTGATAGAATCGAAGGCTTGAATGCAGTTGTTAGTAGGATGATGAAATAGCTTAATAAATTATAAATAGCATAATCCTGCTTCTTGCAAAAGAAGTAGGTCAAGGAGAGGTCGCATAGCGGTCTAGTGCGCACGCCTGGAAAGTGTGTGTACCGCAAGGTACCCAGGGTTCGAATCCCTGTCTCTCCGCTAAGAAAAATACCAGCATTTTAGGCTGGTATTTTTGTTAGCGTGTAAAG
>VFKX01000002.1 GCA_009885285.1 Candidatus Falkowiibacteriota bacterium | reverse complement strand
CTGTTTGGATGCTTGCACACCCAAGCCCGCAAACAATGAGCATGACTATCCGCAAAATGGTTGCGAGATATTTAAGTCCCGAACGGATATTAATATTCATTTCATCGCCCAACCGCCAGCGGACTCAATCACCCCATCCACTTCCTTGACAACAAGATGTTTAGCCATTTCTAATGTGTCTTCAGTAAAAACCCCATCCCATGAGATTTCTATACATAACGGGAGAGATTCTGTGTTGTCTGCAAAAGCCTGGAGTTCAACAACCATTTTTTGTTTCGCTGACAAAGAATGTGGAAAATTATTAGGTCTTACAAATGGGGTTAATACAAAATCTTTTCCGTCAGAAATATAACCGAGGTCTGCGTAATCGTCTGGCCCAACCACAGAATATTGAGGGTGAACGTTTGCAAAACGCCACATTAACTGTAAAGAACCTACCATTTTATGCCTGACAAGATTTCCATCTGCTGCAAGAGTAAAAAGACCCGTTATCATAACGCGGACATTATTAGCAGGCGACCACTTGTGGGAGTTAAAAACTTTTACATGATAATAACGAAGAGAATCTGAGCGCCCTGTTGGAATAACAAGTTCACCTTGAGCGTCAACCAATGATAAATTTAGTTTTGGACCAAGCCCAAACATATGGCTTAAACGATTGCCCCATAGCGCCACAATTACTGCACCTATAGTGCCAATCGCTACTGATATTTGAATCCATTGATCAAATGTTGGCATTAGCATATCTCCATTCTTAGGTTTGCTTTATCGCCCATCCACCACTGACCCCAATCACCGCCTCCACCATTGCCCCAGCCTTGACTTCCTCCCCGACCAGCAGGGACGTGGACAGGAGGTGGGCAAACTCGCTTTCGGTGAGACCGTATTTGATTTCAAGCATAGTGTATTTCCTTATCCAAATCGTTGACTTGTATTCCTTCCGACTTCCACTTCTCCACTTGACCTCCCAAACTGCCCCCCTCACTCACATGGACAATCAGCACGCGCCCCGCAATCCGCGCCGCAAGGTCATTCCGTTTCATGGACATTTCCTTTGTGACATATTTCTGATATTCCTTGAATGGCGAGATGACGGACAGCCTGCCTTTCTCAATTTCCGTTTTCCACACTGCAGGGATTCTGGCATTCTTCAGCCTGCGACCCAACACCACAACAATGGGACATCTCCCTTTCAACAGGACTTCAAGAACTTCCTGCTCGGCGGGAGAATGAAAGCCGCTGATGATACCCATTTCGCCGTCTCTGATTTCTTTGGTGTAATCATGCGCCTTGATAATCAAACTGGCGGGACATTTGGCGGATGAGAAAAATGCCAACATTGGAACATCGATTAATTCAATATTTCCGATGTAATCAATCTCTCTAAACCATGGTTGAGATGTAATCGGATAATGCGATTGATCTCGTGAAAAAGACTTAATTTCCAAAATCTACTTCACGCCGCCTTTTGACTGATTACATGCTGAACAAGAAGATTGTCCATTTTCAACTGTCGTTTTTCCACCTTTTGACCAAGGCTGAATATGATCACAATGCCAATCATCCCATGCTAATTTAGCGCCTTCGCACTTAATTTTCAATTGGCACATTCCGCCATCTCTTCGAAAGATAGTAAGTCTTTGGAGATAGGTAAAATCTCGTTGGTTATCTTTCAGACGAATTCCAGGATTTTTTCCAAGCAACTCTTTTAACATGAATTCCATGCGCCAACGAATAGATTCCTCAGAATCTGTGCTGTGACTTATCTTTTCTTTGTAGGCAATCCAGTCTGGATTGGCGTCGTCACTGGACTTTGCTTCCTGTACGCGCCGTTCCTGTTCAAAAGCGATAAACCAATCATAGAAATTTGATTTAATATCTGCAAAGACATACTGCTCCATTAATTCGGCCATAACGCAATAAAGCGAAACAACATTGTATCGTTCGAGTTCTGGCATTTTATCAGGGAAGATATCATTCAATGTAGTAAGGATTTTTACAACAGACTTGGCATCTGGGGATTTTGTGTCAAAATCCAAATTCTTTTTATACATGCGATTGAGGTCTGCGTCTTTTACATTCGTTGCCGCCCCCGCCAATTCAAGGCAGACCAGTTGTGCCGCAACATGATCGTGTGTGAAACGCGAATTGGCAAAGGCAACCTTTGAGAAAAAGGGGTGCTTGGAAAGCTCCCGGACAAAATCACGCATTTTTCCAGGATAGGCGTTTCGTTTTTCCTGCGCTTTGAGCGACGTGCCATTTTGAAGCCGCAAAAACATTTCACGAACTTCATCCTCATCCGTATTTTCAAGGATAACGATATCCAAGGCGTACACATCAAATTTCATTCGAAGTTCATCTGGAAGTTCTTCGTATTTACTACCTGCAATTGCAACATCATCAATTGGATCTGCGTTGGCAGGCAGTGCAAATTTCCCATCAAAGAAATCCCAGATAGCGCGCAGCCTTTGTTGACCATCAACAACATCATATGTGTCGGGTTTTGATCCCGTTTTTCTCCAATATAATTTTGGAATATCGTATTCACGCAAGATGGTATCTACTAACAATTGCTTTTGTGAGTTTCCCCAAACTGCTGGGCGTTGAAAATCGGGATTGGTATTTATCCGTTGGCGGATACCGTGAATTGTTTTTAGTGGCCAGGGCTTTTTGTTAGAGTTCATTTAAGGAAGTCCTTTTAATGTAGGTTGACACATCATGTACATTATTTTAATTCAGTCTATAGTAATTGATCTAATCAGAATTTCTCTTAAAGACTAGTGCGCCGAAAGTTTTTCGATCTCGCCCAGTAAAGTAACTGCCGTCTAGGGTTTCATCTTCATTATCGATTACATACTCGTGCATTGCCATACCTTTATGAGAATGCATTGTCTTGGCCGCTTCTGGTCTTGGCTCATTAATATAATCGTAGCTAAGAACAATGCAATCAGGCTTATTAGCCATTATAGATGCGGTTTGACTATATGATATCGAAGTGCTCGTTGCTAGTTTTACTCTAATTTCAGTCCAGGTCTGGTGTACCACAATAGTTGCTTTAGTTTGTTTTTCATGATTGTCATGGGAAGATATTGTATGTCCAGCCCATTCTCCATTAAGATTAGGCGTTTTTATGAGACCTACTTTTCTAAATATCCCAAATTTCCATAACCACTTATCAAACAGGCGGAAAAAAATTTCATAGAATCCCACGAAAGACGGTATGTCTGACCACCATGGAGGGGAAAAATTAATCGTTTGGAAATATGTATGTAAAAGCCATGACGCAAATATGCTCATTGTGGCTAACCACAATGGGATTATTTTTCTTTCGTCTGAGTCTGTAACATAAGGATGCATTTGTGCCGCCATTGATTATAGATTTTATTTTTATATTTAATTGTGAATTGGAAGAGCGCACGAGAATATTTTATTTCCGTTGTATAGACCGATAAAGAGTTCCCGTTGCCCAACTATAAACATAAATATGAAATCGTTTTTTAGCTTATTCTCTAGAAACTGTCTCTTGATCATGCTTAAATCCTGACCAGATGGATCCGCGGTCGTTGATGGATGGGTGTGCCATTCACCGAGATATGTGTTTTTTTCCTCACTATTGTAGTGCTCATAATCAATAATTTGTTGAGCCGCCTGTTTATCTCTATAGAAGTAATTCGTGGCGCTTTTATCATATTGCGTCGCAATTGAGGCTCGGCAAATCAATATGTCACCGCTTGACTTCGCTACCTGGCCTAAAACGACTCCGCCTCTTTCATGATCTTTCTTGTCAAATTGTCTAAATTTGCAAAAAATATTAAATACTGTCACGGTGATGAAAACTCTTTTGTTGTCAATATTTGTTTCTATCATATTCGCCTTTCAACCAAATTGAATGAATCGACATTCAATCCGCATTCAGAAATCGCAATATTTTTCTCTCTTGCAAACGACAAATCCCCCGCCCAAGAATAGCAAGTGTTTGCTCCGGCAGATTGGAAATGATTGAAAATCTTCGGATAAATAGCGGCAATGAACAGTAGCAAAATTGATGAGCTGTAGGGAATATAAGTAGTCTGACATCCAGCTTCTTGTTTCGTGAACTCGGTGGTTTCGTGCGCTTTTTCTGAGATGAAGTTGTAAACAAACTTGTTGTTTGGAAATAAAGCATTCCAGTCAATTGAATCAATACCATTAAAGTAAACACAGTGCCCACCAATAAGATAGGGTTCTACCCAAATAAAAAAGGCGGGGCGTTTCCATGAACTTTTTAATATGTTATTCCCAAGCCACATTTCGGAGTTGATGTCTCCAGTGCAAAAAAAGTAGTAGTCACAAGCAGTGAAAAAGGATGGGTCGCTGTTTACAAGTGATACAACCCTTTCTTCACGTGTAATTACTGAGGTTAATGGGTTTTTTGATTCCAAATAATCACGAATTGCGTGTGTTTTTCTTTTATATACATCGGATAGCCCTAATAAATGCCTCCCAATATTATCCAACGATAGGATATCGCTGTCAACCAGTCGAAATTCAACTACCCCTATATTTTCTAGATATGGAATCAGATTCGATCCAATGCTTCCTAGTCCTGCCACTAACACTTTTTTGCCTTTGTGTGTTTCGTGGACAGAAAAATCGGCAGATGTTCTTCGGCCTAATCCGGACCAGCTAAATGTTTGTGGCGAAAACCTGTCCACAAATAAAGTTTCATTTTCGGGATTGACTATCTTGTAATAAGTTTTTGGAGAGAGTTTGATTTCCTTCTTAATTCTCAATCGTCTACGTTTCTTGTTTTTTAATTCCAATTGTTTGTGCGCCCAGCCAAAAATCAAGTTGCGTTCATTGATTATCTTTGCAAAAGTTACTATTGGAAGAATTGGTTCTGAGGATAGGTATTTAATAAATTCCTCATATTTGTTGAGTGACTTGATAATTGAAATGACCTCCCCGTTACTTAAATGAAACGGAGGAGATGAAATATCCACCTGACCCAAGTAAAAGGTTGGAGATTCGCGATATTCGATTTTATTCCTTCCTAGATAGGTTTTGATTGTCTCAAAAGCTTGTGCGTCAGAATATATTATTGAATTAAACTTGCCGATAGGCGATTTTAGGTGAATGTAGTCTACGTGATCTGGTAGATCCCCTTCATCTTTTATCAATGAAAGCATTTGCGTTTCGACTCTGCTTTCCTCGCCATAGGCATTTTCCCAATATGCAATGAATTCCTTCTCATACTTTTCAGCGTTACCAGTGCGAATTAACCCTTGTTCAATTATTTCCTTTGCTTTTAGGACACATCTTTCGACGAGCCTTTCAGGTTCTTCTGGATTTGGAATATTTGTGTTG
>VFKX01000027.1 GCA_009885285.1 Candidatus Falkowiibacteriota bacterium | reverse complement strand
GAGCTGAGTGTATTGCTTCATCTGTGTTCCTTTTACTTGGTCGTTTAAGTAGCGCGATGATATCTCAGCTCGCCACCTAAATTCGCTTACAAAAGTTGCACTTCAGAGTTGAATCCGCCCTCCTAAAACAGGCGGTGACAACCACCTTAATTTTTTATCTGAAAATCGGGGTTCACTGTACCGTGACCCATTCCATTTAATTATTAGATTTATTATTTGATATAGCTTCTCTCAAACGGTAATGAAAAACAAAGAGTCCAGCGGCAACTAATAACGTGCCACTAAAATATCCAATTGGACGATCAACGTTAAGTAATACATAGATCCCAGCTAGCACGTACAGGTCTGGAAGATGTCGATAAATTTTGTTAGGTAGGTAAGGCATTTTGTTCTTCCGGACAGAAATATAATTTAGCGTTCAAGCTTAAGCAATTATTTCCTCAGCTTGACATGAGTTAACGAGGTGATTGAGCCGTTGCCGCAAATTGAGCTGAAGCAAGTAAATAGCTATACATTTTAAAACCAATCACATAGCATTACTCTCTTGAGAGGAATTTGTTGTACTACCCCGTCAAATTTTAAACGATATAACAACCGAATGCCACCTTAATAAATGCACCAGCTAAAGGAGAAAAAATGAATTCTATTATCGCCAGTATGGCCGCAACGGCAGGCTTGATTATTTCAGGCTACTCATTGGCAGTTAATATGCCTGAAGAAGGTAAGGCTAAGTGCGGAACATGCCACGCCATTGATAAAAGTAGTGCCGCTCCGTCTTTTATGGAAATTTCCAATAAATACAAAGGTGATAAAGACGCAGTAAGCAAAATCGCTACTAGCATTACCATGGGGGGTTCGTTTGGCTGGGAATTTGGAGAAATGCCAGCAAAAGGCTTGGGGGCAAATGATGCTGAAATTCAGTCCCTTTCAAAGTTTATTGCTGATTTGGCAAAATAAACTTGGACATTGCAAGATTAGCGTATAGGGATACTCTTGGAATTAACTAGGGCACTGCTGGATCGATGGTTTTCTCAGCTTGACTGGGGGTATCCATTCTTGGGTACACATTTCTTAAGCTTTTTTTAAGCCCCTCCCTGCCTTGAAATGCGGCACATATTTCGCAGGCACTTGCACTCATTCGCCCGTTTTTGAATTACGTCCAATACGCGGCGTATTTGTAATTCAGAACAAAGCTACCAAAACCGCGTATCTAATACGGTCTCCTATTGAAAAATAGGTTAGGTAGAGCATTTATTGTTACGTTGAGGGTGTAACTCGGCTAGGCGTGATATTAGGTCGAAGCGGGTCATGCTATTTGTATTCATAGCTTTAACAGAAATTTGCCCCAATAATTTAAGCTTGGGTGAAACTTCATATTGTTCTACTGTGCAACCCCTAAGTCAGGATCGTCCGGTAACCAACCCATTCCTAAGTTTCCAGTTAAATGCCCCCGGCAAAGCCGGAGGCTTAATGCTTTTTTTATAAAACTTCTTAGTGATGCTCAACTATCTTAATGTCATTGTGGACTGTAACTACCCCTTTGGTTTCTTGAGCAATTGAAACCGCCTTATCCGCTTCTGTTTGACTGTGGGCCGTGCCACTCAACCATACGACGCCATTTTTATCTGTATCAACTTTAATATCTTTCAAACTACCTAAATGGGTTTTAGCGGCCAGTTTGGTCTTTATTTTTGTTGTTATAACAGAATCTTTGACGAATGTTACGGGACCTGAACGATCCGTATCTGAATCTGCGGTATACCCCACAACAGGAGTTAGCATCATGCCAATCACAAAACAGGTTGTAGCAAATTTTATCTTCATGATTCAAGCCCTTTCGTTAAATAAAGTTGAACAATAGCACTCCCTCTGTAAATCCATCTGTTCGCTACCGCTCATAAAATGAGCTTTAGTGTAAAAAAATGCTTCAGGATATTCTATGATGAATTATGAATATTTTGACCACGCTAGTAACTTAGAAAAGTTTTTCCATAAATTTCTATAGTGAGCCAACCAAACTGGTTTAATTGAATATTTTGTTATTTTACAGGAGCCATTTATTTATAATAAAAACAATTACTTATGCTTACCGTTCAAAATCAAGATTAAAACTATTTTCATTACTGGAAAAATTCGTAACTTGTGAATAAGTAACGTAATGTCAAGCACTTTTGTTAATGTTCAACTTAATTTTTTGCATCATTTCTGCATCATCCCATTTACTTCAGTATTACAACATTGGCAAATTAAGAAATAGCATATCCAAGTTAATAACTGAACCACTAATTGCATATAAATTTGACGAATTGTGTGGATTGAAGACTCTATGTACGGTACCGCACAGACAACTTAAGATAGGAAGATTTAGTATCTAATTGCTTTCCATTTTTGGCAATATGGGTGCAAATTATTTAACGATGGTTATTTGCAGTTCTTGAGTACACTTCTATTGTTACCTGAGAGTGGAGGGCGTTAATGTTGCTCCTGTTACCGCTCTTCACTCCCCTGTAGAGAGCGGATTTTTTTGCCATCAGCTTTCCATGCTTTAACCAGTCGCGTATTCTTATTCAGAGTGGGAGACTTACTCGTAGTGCTGGTTCTGGAATCGACTGAAAGTGGAATTGATACACCCACACCGTCAAATCGTCCGAAAAATTGATCATGCAGCGAAGAATATCTTTTAATGCTTCAG
>VFKX01000105.1 GCA_009885285.1 Candidatus Falkowiibacteriota bacterium | reverse complement strand
TGGGTCTTTCCTAGTTTAGCGGGTTTTCAGCGAGTATTTTGAGTAATAATTTGTATATATTTTGATCTCTGTGATTCCATCGCCACTCACTTTCTTTTAAGTGTATCACAAATTTGTCTTTCCTAATTCCACGAAGCTTTTGCATTCTGGTTTTAGTAAATCCCCAGAAACTTTCAATACCATTGATATGATTCTTTCCTCGAGCAAACTCATTCTTCGAATGGTAGATTCTATAATGTTGAAATCCTTGATAAATCAATCCATGATAGCTTTTCCAGCCATCTGTAAAAACAGTTGATTCCTCAAGTATTTTGCCTTTCAAAATTGGTAAAATTTGTTCTCTTGAACAATCTTTTACTACCTTTGTGTAAACTTTTCCACCTCTTTTTAGTACTCCAACTACTGGTATTTTTCCTCGAGCACCACGCCCTCGTTTCCCTCTAATTCTTTTCGCTCCAAAGTAACTTTCATCGACTTCAATTTCACCGTGGAAAGGTTCATTTTCCTCAAGAGAAAGTATTCCCAATCGATCCCTGAGTTTATTGTAAAAATTGTGAACTGTATTTTTATTAAGGTTTATTAATTCTGATGTTGTTAGTGAAGGAATATCAGCACAAAAATGTTTAATTATTTCTTTAAATTTACGTTCAGAAACGTGCGTACGTTTTATGTATTTATTATTCATGATCTATCAACTAATTTAGCACATATTGTGTGGCTAAACTAGGAAAGACCCCTTGTATTAATAGGAACATTGATGGGTGGTGAAGATTACTTACTTTGGCACGGTGACTCTAGTTTTGGAAATCGATATATGTTAGCAACAATGCCGTTTTTTTTAGTTTTTATTTCTCTCATTTTTATTCGTTTTTCTAAAAAAATTAAAATCTTTATTTTTTATCCTATTTTAATTATTTCTATTATGGTTCAAATAGTAGGCATCTCACAACCATACCAAATAAAGTTTGCTGGACTTCAATCAGATGTCCAGTTTAACGGTAGAAACTTTAATGTGTATGAGTATGGCAATATTATCCCTCGATATTCGCCATTACTCAGTATGAGCAAAAAATTTGTTCGCAAGATCATAGATTTAAAATTGGCATTAGTAGCTAGCAAAAATCAAATCAAATTCTTTGATGGCTTTGGTTACCCATTTGGTTCAAATAATAACTATTGGCGATCAGTCGAAGAATATGCTTTTATGCGTGTTCCAAATAATTCTAAACTTGCAATAAAATTTGTTAATCATCAAATCATGCCCACTAGTACTTTAAGTGCTCAAATAAAAATAAAAAATAATGGTCAAAATATTAGTCAAAACATTGCTGTTGGAACTGAAAAAATAATTGAAATAGATACGAGTTCAGATCTATTGAGTTTAAGCAAGTCATTTATTGGAACAAGTTCTGCGAGTATTCCGGAGAGACAAGTAGTTTTTATTACTCAGGCATGGGTTAATAATGAGCTTCAAAATTTGAATACAATTGATTATCCGTATGTATCTCCTATATCTCGTTCATTGAGCAATATTGAGTATTTATATTGGGGTTATAAACAGCTTGATCCTTGGAGTATATGGCATATGCACTCTGGTGTATATGAAAAAACATTTGATTTTTGGTGGTTGAGACCAGCTCAATATTGGGATTTACCAAAAGATATCTTTTATTCACTTTTATTCATAAACACATTCGGAATTGTATATTTTGGTTACAAAACGCTAATATGGAAAGCTCAGTAATTTAAACTTTTTGTTATAAATAATAAGACTCCAAGTTAATGTTAGAACAAATATTGCAAACATAGTGATGAGTTGTGTATAAGCAGCTCCAATTATGCCTATTTTGGGTATTAAAATAAAATTGCCAGTTAGTATAAGTACAACTTGTACTATGCCTATTAAAGAGAAATATAGATTTTTATTGAAGGAATAAAAAAGTGCTGTAAATGGTACGGTTGCTATTGAAATAAATACTGAGGTTAGCAGAATATATAGCACATTAATTCCTGGCAAATAGTCAGGACCAATTGTTACGAGTATCATTTGTTTTGCTAATATAATACTCATGATTAAACCGACCAAAGTTAAAATTAACATCAAGAATGATTTTTTTATAAACGATTTCAAATCATTTTTAGATTTATATCTCGATACTCTGGGAAATAAGACGTTTCCTAATGAAGATGTTAGTATGCTAAATAGCATTTGGATTTTGGAAACACCTCCAAGTATTCCTGTGTCGTAACTTGTTAAGAACCCCTGTACAAATAATACACTCACCTGACTAACAAGTACTGTTGATATGTTTGCAAAACTTGTATGCTTTGCCATCTGAAGTAATTCATTATTTTCTTTTTTTCCTGACAGCTGTGTGGTGATTATAATTTTATCTGGAAGTAGTTTTTTATATCCTAAGAGCGGAAAAAGTGGGGATATAGAATAAAATGTGAATAGTATTACCACGTCTTGAATCTTAAAATATAATAGGAGGGCAATTCCTAAAAGTTTTGCTAGAGATTGTAAAAAATTTGTAACTACTGCCTGGTTAAATTTATGAAGTGATTGAAATATTGCATTTAGATGTTCCAAATAAATAGTGCTAAGCCCAAAAGTAAATGCTACCAAAATAATTTGTTTGTTTTCTAAATTAAAAATTGAATTTAAAAAGGAATATGAAAAAAGTCCAATTATAATTATACAAAGTGAAATGTGAAGTTTTAATTTTAAAGCAACTGAATAATAGATATTTAATTTTTTAATATTTGAAGTTTGTCCGCCAAATTTCATAAGTGCAGAATTTAAACCAACTTCATTTACTCTGCTGATAATCATAATGAGTGCAAAACCAAAGCTAAATTCGCCAAAAGTAGATGGACCCAAGGATCTTGAAATAATTATAAGAGCTAGCGCTGATAGTCCAGCAGAAAAAAAATTTCCAACAACAGTCAAAACAGATTGTTGCAAGCCTTTTGATTGAAATGCAATTTTTATTAAATCAATAATCACGATAAATGCTTTTTATTTTACTAAAACTATCATATCGTGAATTATAGTAATAGTATACGAGTTTTTATATTTCTGGATTAATTTTGATATATTTGGATAGTCCTTTTTTCCAATAAAGAGTCTTGCATCGTCAATAACAATCACATGTTGAATCATTATTTTTGTTATAATCTCCAGTTCTTTCTCTATAGGTGTATCAATACTTGATTGGGCAGTTCCAGAACCAGAGAAATGCGCATCTAACCAAAAGAGGGTGGGTTCATTGAGCCTACTAATAATTGCAGGAAGTATTTTTGAGCTATTACCTTGAATTATATTGATATGCTTGTATTTTTTAAAGATCTTTTTTGCTTTTACATATAAAGGTTCAAATAATTCAATTGAATAGATTTTTTTGAATAATGACTTCATTTCATCTATCATGTCACCCCTGAATGTTCCAGTTTCAACGAAATATACTAGTTTTTTCTTCTTTGCTATAAATTTTAGTAAATAAACTTTAATAATATGAGGTGGTGGAACTTGACACCCGTTTTTTTTCCATCCTGGCAATGACTTAATTTGAAAATATTTCTTAACTTTTCTTAACAGAATATGTGGAACGTATTCTTGTATCTGATTTAATGTAGCAAAAATGAGTTTCATTATTTACCTTCTGTGACTGTAAACATTTTTTTTGCTTCATGCGAGTGATTTAACATAGAAAATATTGTTTTAGCTATTGTAGAAATTGATGTGTTTAAATATGCATATCTACTAATAAATGCTCTATATCTCAGGTCAGATGACCGCTTTGTTTCATAGACAATGTCTTGAGCGAAGTTGCCTAATCTATCATCGGGCATAAGATCGAGTGTCATTTGCGCATGAGCAGATGGCAACAACATGTTTGAGCCGTGAACACCAATAACCAGTTTACTTTGAGCATAAACTTTACATAAATACCTCTCTGTTTTGTCAGAAAAAGTGTTTGTTCTTACATCTTCAATCCATTTTGGAAATGAAAATGTTTTTCCAAATCCTGCAACTGTATAGATATACTTTTTGTTTTTTCTAAACAATATTGAAAAAAGTAAAATTACTTTTAGATATTGTAAATAGTTTAGTATTGAAATAATATTTAGTTTTTTAAATGCATATACTATGTATATATTATTAAACCAAGGCCTGTCATTTCTCCAAATAAATGTAATTCTTTCTTCTCTAACTTTTTCACAGCTTTGTTGTTTAGTAAAGACTGAAATATCATCAATCTCAGGATGTGCATATGCTTTACTTAAAGCAACAGTTTTAAATTTGCTGATGTATTTGTTTATTTCACTATCTAGTGAGGGATAATAGTTTCTTGCTTGGCTCAGTTTAATATCTACTAAAATAATTTCAGCTATTTCGTTTGGTACAAGCCACAGCAGGGACTTGGGGATAATCAGAACTATGTCATATTTCTTGTGTACTTTGAGATGTCTTTGTATGTTGAATAACTTGAGTAATCCATGTCCATATAAGTAGTCAATGCAATTAATAATCAGCGGATTCTTTACTTTTCTATTTGATATATATGTAACTTTGATTGTATCAGCTTGAGGATTTTCAAGAGCTTTTTGATATGGAATCGTAAACCAAGATATGGCTGCAGGGTGATTTGACCAAGCTTCTTTGGTTTTTAAATTAAATTTAAAGTCAAAATCATGTGAGTGGCCAATTGGTAAGTCCCAAATATAGGTAGTTTTACATTTATTACAACTGAATTCCTCAGAGTTATGAATTCCTTGAAAAATATATCTTATGTGCTTTCCTTGTATTTTACATTTTGGGCATTTAAAGTATGATTTTTTTGGATTAACTGCAATTTTTATCATAATTTTTTAAATTCAAATAATCCTACTACGTTTTCATCTTGCTTTGTGAAATTGCTTTTAATTGTATTTCCAACAATAAATTGTTTATCCATGAGTTTGCAATTACTCAGAAGACTAATAAAGTATGCTGGAATGAACTCTCTATGTGCGTTAAATAAAACTCTATTTTCTTTCCCTACTGGTACTGAGAGAATTATTGACCCGCCTTTTTTGGTAACTCTGAGTAATTCCATTATTGCTTTTTCTGAGCCAAATTGGTCAATAGGATCTCCATATCTTCCAAGCCCAATGTGTTCCACTACGCATATCGAAGAAATACTTTCTACACTCGAATCTTTGAATGGTAGTTCTAAAATACTACCTTTTATGAATCTTAAGTTGTTCAATTTTAGATCGACTTTTCTTATATCAACAACTGTTGTCGGGACGAATTGTGACATAATTGCTACTGCTCCAATGCTTGAAGCGATATCAATATGTTCTTTAGGCTTATTCTTAAATATTTTTTTGCATGCCCATGCATTCTGAAGAATATATATATGATCTATTGGATTATTTGCAGTTTTATCAGCGATTTGTGGTAGTAGATTACTAGTTGAATCAAGAAAAGGTTCGTTTTTCTTTAAACTTCTATAAGCTGCATAATCTTTAAAATACCAACATAATGAACGAATGAAAGTAATGATGTTCTTATTATGTTGCTTGTTGAACGCATCAAAAAAATAGAAGCTCAATTTTAACATTGCCACAGATTTCACAAATTTAATTAGCTTTGTGTTTTTCATAATAAATTCAGTTATAAATATATCACATTGATTTAAACTTTTTAAACCAATTTAAAGCGAGATTTATAATCAATTTAAATTTTGAAGCTAAAAGAAAGTTAGAGAATTTTAAATCTTCATTCGTATTAACAGAAACAATTTCTGGATGCTTTAACGGAAAAGATTGAGTAATAGTTGGGTAGTTGCTAATACTATATATATCAATTTTTGTATGGGTTGCCTGTTCCCCAAAACCAATATTGGAAACTAAGTTTTTTGCTGGCACAATTGATACCCCATTGTTGATAAGCTGACTCAAATAAAATTGATAGTCCCATGTATCAATTAAGTTATTGAAACATTTATCCCAAAGTAGTTCCCATTTCTTTGCTTCTTTTATTGAGGAAAAAAATGAATAATGAATTCTTTTTGATTTAATTCTTGGCCAATCTTTTATTAGTGGATCGTGTTGTTTCCAAGAACGTTTCCAGGTCGCCCAACCCCAAATTCTAATGTAGTGAGAAAAATAATAATCTGAATCAAGTGATGCATCAGTTGTTGTTGGGTTACTCCCTGAAATCATAAAGATTCTTTTATCGCTTTTATATTTTATGAGTAGTTCTTTACAGAAGTCAAAAAAAGAATTATTTGGCAAGCAATCCTCTTCCAAAATTATTCCATATTCTTCTTGTTGAAAAAGCCAATCAATTGCCGAAACAACTCCATTCTTGCAACCTAAATTAGTATCGTTATATTGAACTTTACAATCAATATTTTTCGTTTTATTTGAGATAATGCTTCTTACCTGTAAAACACTTCCTTTGTCATTCTCATTTTGCCATTTATCAGATGCAATATATAGTTTTTTTGGATTGGTCTTGAGAATAGTAGAAAGTACTATTTCTACTGCATCTGGTTTGTTATAAACAATGGGTCTTTCCTAGAATAACGGCATAATAAGTGCTATATTCTTTGAAAGACCATGCTAAATCGATACTATAAATCTTCCAAACTTTCTGAAGCAAAATTTCGAGAAAT
>VFKX01000088.1 GCA_009885285.1 Candidatus Falkowiibacteriota bacterium | reverse complement strand
TAAAAACGGAGAAATAAAAAAATGTACCCACTATTACCAAGTGTATACACAGGGGCTAGCCTGCCCACTGTAGGCGGACAATCAGGACCTTATGCTACTACTGCATATGTTAACCCAAACACTAGTCCTACAAACTCTACAGGGATGAACGCTGGTGAAGCACCCTATTCTAACGAATACTTGGGGCCTTATAGTAATGAATACTTCCAGCCAGCTGACACCACCAATACATCTGGTCCTACAAAAGCTGAACTAGATGCAGCAGCAGCCGAAGCAGCCGAAGCAGCCCGTATAGACACTCTTCGCAGTCAGTTTAATGCCCAGAAGCAAGGTGCGTTTGATTCTGCCGACCAATGGCTAACCAACTATGGTACAGACTTAAACAGGGGCATCATAGAAAGTGTGCGTGGGCTTGGACAAAAGCAGCAAGGTATAGACAGATTCTTCACAGACAACGAAGCTAAAAAAATGCAAGGAACTACAGGTATATTGGGCATGATTGGGCGAGGCGTAAAGTCGGCAGGAACATATCTTGGTGGACGTAACGCTGGTAGCTCAAGTGCAGCAGGTGAAATCGCCAAAGCCTATGGTGACGTAGGACGCAGACAAATGAGTGTAGTTGGCAACCAATACGCAGCAGGCAACGAGCAAGGGATGATAGACCAGGGCAACCTAGACTGGGAAAAAGAAAACTACTCGGCCAAATTCAAGGAACAGATGGACAGAGAGATCAACACTAAAACCCTAGAACTAAAGGGTGAGCTAGAGAGACTCAACGCAGCTATGGCAGAAGCTTCTTTGCCAGACAGAATAGCTATCGAGCAAGAGATAGCAACCAAAAAGAATCAATTTATAGCTAGTCTTCAACAGTATGACAACAATGTTAAATCAGGCGTAGCTGGTGTTAAGGGTCAAACAACCGACCAATACCGCACCAAGGCTAACGAAAATCTAGCAGCTGGTCAGGCTCCAGCAGATATGTTCAGCTTTACCGACCAAGTGCCAATGCAACTACAGAACAGCGGTCCTTCAGCATCAGGCCTACCAATCTATACGAATCCTACTAAAAAGCAACTAGCGTAAAGGAGGTTCCGAATGGGCCTCAGTTTACGCAATATAGGGAAAAGCATCCGAGATGTCTTTGACGCTAACACACAGGCCGATCAGCAGAGGCGTATTGCTCAAGGCCAGCCACGCATGTATCAGGATCAGCGCAGCCAAGCACCCGTCCGATTGCAAGCTCCTTACGCCCTACCACAAGATAATAGAAACATTGCTAGGAAAGCGTTTGACCAAGTTAACATTCTTGATAACGGAAAGACGTATAAAAACCCCTACCAAACTACAAACTATAATTTACTCCAGCAACAAGGTAGAGGTATCAAGGCTGCATCATTAGGTCTTGGACGCTCTGCATTTGGCCTAGTAGAGGGTGCTGCTGGTCTTTATGACTTGGCTACTCCTGGGAAAGGCCAGAACCGTGTTACTCAGCTTATGCGAAACACAGTAAATCCTACATTAGATAGGATAGTCGAAAAAGAGGGGCTAAACAAAGCACTCTATAAAGGCGGTCAACTGACTGGCGAAATAGGACAAATGCTTCTTACTGGCGGTGCTGCAAATGCTGTTAGTAAGATGCCAAAAGTAGCGGCTATAACATCTAAGGTACCAACCTTAATAAAGGGAACTGGCAAGGTAGCGCAGGTTGCTAAATGGGCTACTAGCCCAGGAACGGTAGCGAACCTAGCACAAGACACAGCCGTAGGGTCTGGCCAACGATCAGCCAGAGGAGAAGACGTATCTGCTGGTACTATCGCTCAAGATCTAGGTACTAGCCTTGCGTTCCAGGGCGTAATTAAAGGTGGCGGTAAAGTAGCTGGTAAAACAGTCAAAGCAGTCGGTAACGCACTCACAGACAAGAGACTCACCGATGCAGACATGTCAAACATCCTAGCCTACAAGAACAACAGAGGCAGGTTTACCGATGATGCTACTCACGCTGCCAGCTTACAGTCTGTTAGAAAAATGGGTATAGACCCTTACAAGCCTGAAGCATGGTCACAGATAGACAACGTACTCACGAAGTACAACATATACCTAGACGGTAGAGCAGATAAAGAGACTAGCAAGTTGTTTAAGCCTACGCGTGTGCCACTTGGATCAGGCGGTGCGCTAAGCGACGGTAGTAACCCTAAGACCATCAAGAACGTATTTGGTGAAGAAGTGCCTAACCCAATGTACAGAGGTGCTAATGATGCCCCACAGGGTAAAGCTCCCCAGACTTGGTATCACGGGACTCAGGCCAACATTAACTCTATAGACGAACTAAACCCTATGAACGGTTCAATGGATAGTCTGTTTGGACCAGGGGTATATTTAACCGACGACCCAAATATAGCATCGGGGTACGCCAATACAAGGGGCAGTAACGCTACTTCAGGAAAAGTTGTATCTGGTAGCATGGCCGACGATGCTAAGTTTTTTGACCTAGAAAACAAACTATCTCCAGAAGAAGCCTCAGTATTTAATAAACAAGCAAACATGCTACTACCAAGAGATGCCGACAGAGTTGATTACACTGGAATGAAAGGCACAGATGCCATACGAGATATTAAACAGATTGTCTCAGACCAACAATTAGGCAGAGAAACACTTGATGACGCATTTACTCAAGGTATACAATACGACCTATCTCAAAAAGGCTATGCAGGTTTCTCACATGAAGGCGGTGTACAGGGTGGTGCTAAGCATAACGTCAGAATAATATGGGACAACGAAAGTGGCAGCAAGCTAACCCCCGCCCCACAAGTAGGTAAGACACCCATCAATAATCTTGACCTAAATATGGAACGGTTCAAAGCCACCAGAGACCCTAATGCGGTAAAGCCAGAGCTAACTGTTCCAGAGAAGGTGGGCAAATTATCTGATGACCAGATGGTTACTCAGGTGGTTAATGACCTAGGCATATCTGAAGGTGTAGCTCGTAAAATCGTAGCCAATAACAACAAAGCCGCAATAGCCACCAATCTTTATGGAAGCAAAGATCTTATTAGGGGCGCAAATAGTCCAGACGCTTATGCAACTAAAGTTATGGGCGAATCTAATAAGCGGGGCAAAGCAGCCATAAATCAGGGTGCGCCACAAAAACCTACAGTTAAACTTAAGGAAAACCCAACGGTTAAGGTTGGTGCAGATGATGTAGATACTGTGACGGGCGAGATAATGACCGCACAGCCCGAAACACAAGCGCCAAACATTAAACAGTTTATAGATGACCTACCAGACCCTAGACAAACTACTAGAGTTGATGCTGACGCTATTATTGCAGAGGGTACGGAACGTCTACGCAAGGGTGGTAAAGATATTAATGATGCTTTAGTAGCAAATGGGGACACTTACGAAAACTTTTATCGAAGTATTCAACAAGCCTCAGATGATGTTAAGGCGGGCAAAAAACCTAAAGTCTCAGAGTTCCATCAAAGTCTTTACGACATCGTGAAACCTACGTTAGACAAACTCAGAAAAGCTTCAGGTTTAGACACTGGAGAAACGCCATACTATCTACCTAGACGTATTGCTGGCGGGGAACAGATACAAGTAGGAAACTCTTTGGTTGACGCAATAGACTCTGCAACTATGGGTTCTGCTATGAAGCGTACAGGTAAGCTAACAATTGAGAACAGTGATATGACTCCTGAGTCTTTGGGCAGTTATGCTACCCAGACCCTAAGTGAAAGATACCGACACTCAATGGCTGTTGACGACTTAATGAGGGCTGCTGACGAACGTGGCGCTCCTATCAGTATGGAACAGGCTAATAATGCCGTAGACATGCAGAATCAACTAGCTAGTGACTTAGCGGATGCTGCTAAAAGAGGTAAGGAATTTACCAATGACACTGTTTCTGATCTAAACAGACTAGGTGAAATAGAGAATCTTCCACAAAAAGTAATCGATCACGAACCAGGCGTGTTTGCTCAATCACCAGAAAACATGCTTAAAAAAGCTGGTGTCTGGGAGGACGGTTTTAAGCAATATGACTATGCTCATGGTTACGGCAATGAGTTCGTCGAAGTGTTTACTAAGAACAATATACCACCAGAACAGTTTGGTGATGCGCTCAGACAATCAATTCTAAAACAGATGCCCAATGCTGACGCCAAGGTTGTAGATAACGCTGTTAACTACGCTGTTAAAACCATGAAACGACAGGGGTTGGAACCTAGTGCAGCCAGCGGGCTAGCTATTAGGGCATTTAGGAGCGTAGCCAAAGAACAGATGCTGACACTCGGCAAGACTACCCAATTTACGGGCAATAAGATGCGTAAGGTCGTAAGCGAACAGCTTAATGGACGGCTCTTAAATGATGCCCACCAGCAAAACTTCGGACAAAGGTTGGACTCTTTTGTCACTGAGAGAATAAACGTGGGTCTTCGTGGGCTGAACGTAACTTCAGCTTTGTATGAGCTTGGGGACATGGCTAACATATTTTCTAACTATGGGGTTAAAAGCTTAAAAAGTACTAAGGCTGGGCTTGGTAAAATAGACGGCGACACGCTCTACTATTCTCACAAATACGGAGAGGCAGATGCTTCTTATATGACTGCAGATATGCCGCAAGTTAAAGCGGTAGATGCTATCTGGGATAACCCAAATTCCTCACTTGCTAGTAAAATTTATCAGACTTATAGAACGCTTGAGAACAAGTTACTGGCATTTCGTTACGTTGAACAACACAAAACTGAGCTTTTCTTTAGAACTGCTGAACAATTTTACAGAGATAAGGGGCTTAGTGGTGGTGAACTTGTAAACCGTGTTATGAGCGATTACAAAGCCACTATGTTACCTCACAAACTAGCTACCGCTAACCGCATAGTTGGTAAGATGCCCAATATCTTGACTCAGTATGCTAACTGGGGTCTTCAAGCTACAAAAAGAATTGGCCGCACAATATCTGGTACTAATGAAGCTGGTAAGTTTGCTGACATGGACAGAGCTGGGCGTATTGCTCGAGGCATAGGAACTGAACTAATCCCAAAGGCTACTGCCGCTGCCGTGTTGGGTGTGCCTTTAATGCAGATACTGGGTATGCGTGATTTTACAGGCGCTACTGGTGGTGATTTTACTGGGATAAGTGATGAAGACAAGACCAAACTCGATGAGGTAGTAAAGCTATTAAGTCTGTCTCCTGCTCTTAGCGTTGGAAGTAACTTTTACTTTGCTGATAGGCGTAACGACATAGCCGATGCCAAAAAAGCAGCTGGTGAAGAATATGGTGCAGAGCGCAGACCAGAGGACGCTCCAATAGAAGTTCTTAAACAGTCTGGTCTTATGCTCGCACCCTTTAGGGGTCAATACAAAAAGACCAAAGAAGTTATAGATGCCACAAAAAGAGGTTATTATGAGAATAGAGATGGCAAGATCCAAGCTGAAGCCCCAACTGGGTTAGAAGCTGCCCAAGGTAAAATATTCGGCAAAAACTACACACAGACTATACGTGAATATCAAGACAACCCTAATATTGTCTCAGTCCTACAGGGGCAGGCCAAGCCACAGGATCTTATTACCCATAACGAGAGCGTAAGCAACGTGATACAGAACTTCGGTGGCACTACTCCACGAGACTATAATCGTCCGTTAACAGCATCTATTACTAACCCTGACGGCTCTCTCGCTGCTAAAGGCTACTCAGATATGGCCAAAGACGCCTATAACCAGGCAGTAAAGAACTATGGCAAGAATAGTAGACAAGCCCGCACAACTATGGTTGATTGGATAAAATACGGTAGAGAGTACAACCGAGTTACAGATAATCTGAAGAGGAACAACCCGAGCGCCCACCAGACCTGGGTTGAGACTAAGGACGATAACATTATTACCCCTGAAAAATGGAAGGTCTATAACGGCAATCGTGACGTATTTGAGTTTGATAAGCAGCGTAAAGCACTAGAGAAGCGTGATCTAGGACGAGCAATCGACCCTATATACGAATTACCTAGTCAACACGTTAACGAAGTCCTACAAGAACGCTCCGCACTCACGGGTGAGGATATGAAATTGCGCCAACTTCTTTACAAGAAAGACTGGTACATTAAGTTCAAAGATGCCGAATCGAAATATATGGACTCTTTTGATGGCGTGCGGGATGACTCTGGTAAAACCAAACGTGTGCAAGATTGGAATAAGCTAAATAAAGACGTATTCTCGCCAGATGGCGTTATTACGAAGTATGCTTTGGTTGGGCAGTACCAAGCAGAAATAGATAAGTTTGAGAACTACAACTCTCAAGAGCGCAAAGACTTTACAAAATCTTGGTATGACAGATACGGTGATGAGTACACTAAGCAGAAAGAAAACTACGACAACGAACGCTGGAATCTAGTTAACGAAATGCGTAAACTTGAAGGGGCTGACCCAATCACATTTGATGACTTTAAGGCTAAAGTCGAGTTTCCTAGCGATGAACCTTCGTTTGGTTTCGGTAACGGTAAGAAAAAAGACACATCTCTTGACCCTGGTAAGTATGCAGTATCTACTAAATCCTCTAAGGGTCCGTCTATAAGCCTCAAGACAGCTAAAGCAGGACGTAGAGTGACACTCAAGGCTCAGTCTGGTTCACCAAAGGTCAGTATTAGAAAATCTAAGGTCTAGCTGATATGATAATAAGGAAACCAAAAGGAAATAAAAAATGAAAAAAATGAACTTCTCCCAGATTTTTACAGCTTACTACTCGCTATTCCGAGCTGACAGTGATGCCCCTGCGTCTACTGATGATGAATACATAGTTGGCATGCGACTAGCCAACGAGGCCGTTAACTACTGGAAGGCCTACGATTCGACCTACTGGAATGAGTTATACGACACTAACCAGAACGATGGCTCAGGCTCTCAGACAATCACTACAAGTGATACAACCTACGCCGCACCAACCAACTTCTCAGAAGCAGGCGGTTCTGTTAAGGTGTTAAACTCAGACGGCAACACAGTCCAAAGCTATCAAGTAATCGACCCGCACGAGGTTCAGTTCAAGGGTGATACCGATACTTATTGCTACTTTACTAGAGGCTCACACTACTACCAAATAGGTACAGCTTCTCAGTCTGCTACTACTATCACTGGCGTTGGCACGACTTGGACGGCAGGAATGGTAGGAATGGAATTTGTATTCGCCACAGGTGAGAGCGCTACTATAACAGCTTTTGGCAGCACTACGAGCCTCACAGTCAGTGTTTCTCAGACAGTAGCTTCTACGACCTACTACATCAGCACCACTGGCTATGTGTTGAACCTAAACCCTGCTCCAACCTCAAACTATAACGGTATGGACATTGACTATACCTACTACAAGGACCCAACCGAGTTTACTACTGGCACATCTGTAACTGAAATGTCCAATCCCTACTTCATCGTACATAGGATGCTAGCTATGCAGTTCAGAGCAGCCCGCAATCCTTACTACTCAAGTGCACTAAAAGACTCAGAGAATACTATCCGTGTGATGCAACTATCCAACAACAGCGGTAATTGGGCGAATACGCCAGAGATGACCGATAACAGTGGCTCGCAATGGGGTAATTAACCATGCCACTCCTGACAGACAACAACTTACCCACGAAATTCGCCACACCAAAATACCTTACCTTTTCTAACTTTAAGAAGGGTGTTATTACACTAATAGACAAGTCAAGACTCCCGATGGACGCTTTGGAGCAGGCCGACAACATCTACCTAGTAGAAGACGGCCAACCATCGCTACGTCCTGGTGTTGACTACTTCGGTACAGCCCCAAACGCCTCAGCAATAGACGGCTTTGACTACTTTGATACTGGAACTACGGTGCATATAGTAGCTGCTGCTGGTGGTTCATTCTACCGATCTACTAATGATGCTACCTCGTGGACAATCCTCACAGGTGCTACCTACACCGCTGGCACGACTATAAACTTCAACCAGTACAACTCAGCTCTCTACATCACTGACGGCATCAATAACATTGCTAGATATGATGGGACTACTGTTCTTGCTACTTACGCCACTCTCTCGACTCCAGCAGCCCCATCGGCTGCCGAAACATCCTTATCAGGTACGGCTAACTCCTATTACTATAAGATCTCTCGTGTGAATACGGTGGGCTTCTCAGTAGCTTCGGCTGTTAATACAGGTACAGTACAGGCTGATTTGGAGCGAGCGTCTTGGGTGTCGGGTACTAACTTTGTGACCCTAACCATGCCTATCTCGGTCTCCACTCAGACGAGGTGGGATATATACCTATCTACAGACAATGTGGACTTCTACTACCTATCCTCAGTCTCTACCGATCCCAACACCCCAGCTATCGTGACTTGGGTAGATAACGGAACTTCGATTGTCGTGCCATCTACTACTGCACCAACAGCCTCAACTGCCCAGGGACCACTCGTAGAAGAATTAGTCAACGTCGGCTCACGAATGTACGGTGTGCGTGATACAGTCAATAAATATCGTATCTGGTTCACATCAGGCTCTGCACCTTACGGATCATTCTCCTCAGCTTATGACGGAGGTTACTTGGATTGGGCGATTGGTGGTAAATACATGCCTGTTAAAGTGATAGATTATCGAGACGGTAAGGGTACTCCACTCGCAACAGTCTTCTGCGACTCCGCAGACGGTCAAGGTTGTATTTTGCAGATGTCACTGGACATATTCACCGTTGGGGATATTTCGATCACTGTACCTGCTGCCTACAAGCTACCAGGCTCTCGTGGTACACCAGCCCCAGGCTCAGTAGTTAACGTACTCAATGACTATATGTTCTACAACTCTCAGGCTATATATAACCTCGGCTCACGCCAGAACTTCCAGAACCTACTCTCTACCGATGAGGTTTCTTCTAATATCCGCCCAAGCGTAAAACAGGTATCTACTGGCGGTGAAGCTAACATAGCCTCAGTCTACTTTGACGCCAAGGTACTGCTATCTGTACCAATCGGCTCAACCACGAATAATCAGACGATGGTATACGACACCGAGCGTAAAGCTTGGCTACCAAAGGCTTTCGATATTGGCTTTAAGAAGTTCCTCCGCTACACAACTACAGCTGGCTCGCCAAAACTATTGGCTCTGAGAGTCGGCGATACTAAACTCAGTGAGATTTCTACCTCAATCCAGGGCGATTATGGGTCTGCTTTTAGCACCACACTAAAGACTGGGCTTCTAAACACCACCAAAAAC
>VFKX01000106.1 GCA_009885285.1 Candidatus Falkowiibacteriota bacterium | reverse complement strand
GCTCTAACCAGCTGAGCTAGGGGCCCTCAGCTTTGCGAATGTTAAAAGATTAGCAATTAATAATTAAGCGGTCAAGTATCAGACGCCTATTAGCCGTTTAAGCCTTTTATTGCAGCGGCTGGCTGTACTTGGTTAGCGGGCTGGCGACCCAGCTTCCGAATTCTCCACCGCTGCCGGTCATGACGATAATGCCAATAATTAGGATGACGATGCCGACTAATTTATAGCCGAGTCGGGACCCGCCTTCTGAGCCGAGCTTTTCTTCAAACCAGGCGATTCTGCCGAAGTTATTAATAAACCACTCGGTTTTAACAATTAAGAATGCTCCGGCGGCGATAATGGCTGCGCCTAAAATAATAGACATAAATATTTATTTAATATAATTAAGAGGATTGTATCTGATACCGTTAATCAACACTTCAAAATGCAGATGTGAGCCAGTTGACCGACCGGTTGAACCCATGGCTGCAATATTTTCTCCCTTCTCAACTACATCTCCAACTTTAACAAAAAGCTTAGAGGCGTGTCCATAGCGGGTCTTATAACCGCCGCCATGATTAATGACAATAGTATTACCATAACCGCCGTTATAGCCGCCTTGTGAAATTTCGACGACACCGTCATCAGCCGCATAGATGGGCGTGCCGACTTTATTGCCGATATCAACGCCATTATGGCGCCAAGAGAAATATTGAGTGATGCGATAGCCGCCAGTCGGCCAAGCCATCTTCCCGCCGCCCGCCTTAACAGCGGGAGCTTTAATTAAGTTGCTGATGACTGATAATCCGGACTTTGATTGCGTACGGGCCACCAAGGATGATTGTTCACTGAGCTTCTTAGCACCCGGCAGGATAATCTTTTGCCCAGCCTTTAAGCCGGCGCTGATATTGTTAGCGCTTAAAACCTTCTGAACATCGACTCCATACTTAGCGGCGACCTTAGTGATTGTGTCTCCGGACTTAACAGTATAGAGGATGCCGCTGGTCGGCAGTATGGCCAAGCTATCGCCAGGTCTAATAAGGCTGAAAGAATTCAGGTTATTGGACCAGAGAATTGTATTGACTGTGATTCCGAAGCGGCGAGCAATCGTGCTGACAGCATCGCCATTCTGAACGGTATAATAGATGGTTTCGGTTCTCTGGGCGGCTGGAGTATCGGCACTGGAACTGACTGCGCCGGTAAACAACGGTTTTATTATCATGTCGCCGCTATCATTGAAAGCCAGAGATGTAGTATCGTCATCATCAACTGAGATTAAGCCGTCCTGCTTATCAAGAAAAGAGGAGTTATCTTGATTTTTTTTCCGGTCAGCCATTAAGCTGTTAGCTGTAATGCCGCTTTCCTTAATTAATTCTTCGTCCGGACGGGCGCCCAAATCGGCAGGGATTAAGGCCGCCACTACAGTTTTGGAAATTTTTATTTCCAAGCTGCCGGCTTTGCTTTGGTCAATTAGGTTGGCGAAGACAAATAAGGTCGTTAAGGAGAAAACAAAGAAATAGACAAGATGGTTCTTGGAGACTTCGCTAACCGCGTTATTGGCTAATTCATTCTTTTTCAGCTTGAAGATGCCGTAGTATATTTTGACTAATATTTTATAAAAAATGTCTTTAAAGAGCAAGCCAAAAAAGCCGGCGATGAGCCGGAATAAATTTATCAGGACTTTGCCCGATATACCGAGAGTTTTAATCAGGATTAGCCCGACCTCTACTCCGAATTTCTTGAATTGTCGCTTAATGGATTCACTGATATAGTTATGCTTAAGCTACCCTTTATACTAACACTTTCCCGCTTTTATCGTCAATTTACCCTTAATCTCTAGAAAAGTTTATGTTATAATATACAAGTGTTATTAATTATTAAAAAATACCTAGAATATGTACAAAGTTGTCTTATTGCGCCACGGAGAGAGCACCTGGAATAAAAAGGGGTTATTTACCGGCTGGACGGATGTTGATTTAAGTGTTAATGGGGTAAAGGAAGCACATTTGGCCGGGCAGGAATTAAGCAAGAAAAAATTTAGTTTTGATCTGGCCTACACCTCGTTTCTTAAGAGAGCAAACCGGACATTAAAGATAACTCTTAAGGAATTGAAATTGGATAAGATTCCGACGATTGTAGACTGGCGCTTAAATGAACGCCATTATGGTAATCTTCAGGGGTTAAATAAGCAGCAGACTGTCGAGAAGTTTGGGCTTGATCAGGTAATGATTTGGCGCCGCAGTTATAGCACCCGTCCGCCGCAGATTGAAAAAGATAATAAATATAATCAGCAAGCTGATCCCCGATATGCGGGCATACCGGTTCCTGAGGCGGAAAGCTTGAAGGATGTGGTTGCTCGGGTCGTGCCGCTCTGGAAGAAGGAAATTGTACCGCAAATCAAACAGGGTAAAAAAATAATCATCGCGGCCAGCGGCAATAGTTTGCGAGCCTTGGTGATGTATTTGGATAAGGTTAGTCAGAAGGAAATCACGGACTTAAATATCCCGACCGCTATCCCCTTGGTCTATGAATTGGATGAAAAAATGAAGCCGATTAGGCATTATTACCTGGCTGATCAGAAAAAGTTGGCCGCCGCGGTTGATAAGGTCAAGAAGCAGATTAAAAAGAAATAACTGATTATCGGATGATTGAGTTTAAAAAAAATCCGCTTAGGCGGATTTTTTGTAAGTTTTTTGGTGATATTTTTAATTACCCGGAACAATAATATCAAAAGGCTTTTCCAGTCCATATGATTTATAGCCGTGAACCAGGCTATAGTTAGAAATATTTCTTTTGAAATATGGCGGCTTAATTTCTTGGATTAAGCCTATAATATAATAAGTTATCGCCATGACCATACCGATGCCGGACTTTTCCGGCAACTGGATTTCTAAGCGATGCTCTTTGTATCCAAAAAATTCATTTTTACTCAGACTGATGACTAATTCTTTTTTCCAAGGGTGGACGAATTTAGCGTGCCTAGCCTCGCCGAAAGAGAAGGCGCGCAATGATAAATGCGGCCCGAATAATTCCTGTCTCTTGATCTCTAGCATTGGGGTGATAGCGGCGAATTCATCAGGAATGATGAAGGCATAGGCTTCATATGAGGCTAACCTCTCCTTAAGCTTCAATCCGAGGATGAATTTCTTGATATCGGCCGCATTTTCTCCGCTGGCTGACAGGAACATGCCGAGATAAGTTGAGGTATTATAGGTATATGGCTCAGGCAGTTTTCGGTAAACAATTGTTTTGTCGGCAGTTTGCGCAGCGCTGGAATTCGGCGCACAAGTCATTAAGGTTGTCTTTAGGCCGTATTTTTTAGCCAGTTGTATTTCCCAAATAGAGTCCTTTTCGCCAGAAGCAGAGATAATCAAAGCTTGGGTAATCTCCTTATTCTTTATCAGTGATTTATAATTCTTGAGAATCTGATTGAAATTGCTTTCATTGGCCAGGATGGCCGGTCGGTTGCTGAAAATGGCAATTCCCGTATTATAGGCATTGCCGCTGCCGATGACGATAGGGAAATTGAATTGTTTCAAATTTAAGCGAGGCGGCTCATTTTTAATAAATAAATCTAGCGCAGCGATAACACCTTCGTTGAGATTCGGCAAATTAAGAATTTTCATATTTTGGTTATTTTAGTGATAATTTCATTATAATTCATCTTGATTTTTATTTCAATTTACGCTAAGGTTTAGGCAGAAGAAACATTATATAATTTATTGCCTGTCAAATAATAATTAAAAACTATCTATTATGTCCGGACATTCCAAGTGGGCGACAACCCATCGCCAGAAAGAATTAGTTGACGCTAAGCGGGGAGCGATCTTTACCAAACTGGCTAACGTTATCACTATTGCGGCTCGAAAAGGCGGCGACATTAACTCAAATCCATCGCTCAGGGCAGCGGTCGATCGAGCGCGCGACGTCAGCATGCCTAAGGACAATATCGATCGGGCTATCAAGAAGGGAACCGGCGAGTTGGGCGGCGAGCAGGTGGTCGAATTATTTTATGAGGGCTTAGTCCCGCCGAGTGTCCAGATTGTCGTTAAATGTTTGACTGATAATAAAAATCGGAGCAGTTCGACCGTCCGTCATCTCTTTACCAAAAATGGTGGCGCCTTTGGCTCGGTTCTCTGGAATTTTTCTCAACTGGGCGTTATCCGCATTTCCATCGAAGCTATTAAGGAAAAAAAAATCAGCGGCGATGACCTGGAGTTAGAATTAATTGATTTAAATATTACTGACTATAGACAGGAAGCGGAAGGCATTACTATTTATACAGAAGTGAAGGACTTGCAGAAAGTTCGGGACTTCTTGGAAAAGAAAGGTTTGAAGGTGGAAGCGGCTGACATCGAATATGTGGCTAAAGAAAAAACAGACTTACCGGCTGAGTCCAAAGAGAAGATGGAAAAGATTTTCGAAGAGCTGGAAGGGAATGAAGATGTCAATGATTATTACACTAATTTACTGTAAATCCTCGGCTTATGGCCAAGATAATCCTCGGGATTGATCCCGGCATCGCTGATACCGGCTACGGGGTGATTCTCGACGAGGGCGGTAAGTTGACTTGTCTCGCTTATGGCTCCATCAAGACTAAGGCTGGAGAGAATCTGGCCGATCGACTAATTCAGCTTAATTGCGAGCTGGATATTATCATCAAGAAATTCAAACCTGACTTATCAGCGATTGAACAATTATTTTTTAATAAGAATGTCCGCACCGCTTTAATTGTCGGCCAAGCGCGCGGCGTCGCTCTTCTGACTCTGAAGCAGAACGGCTTGCCCGTCCTGGAATTCACCCCAGCTCAAGTCAAACAGGCGGTTTCGGCCTATGGCCAAGCTCCGAAGAAGCAAGTGCAAAAAATGGTTAAATTAATATTAAACTTATCTGTCCTGCCTCAACCTGATGATGCGGCTGATGCTTTGGCTATCGCCATCTGCGCGTTAAATTCACGCTTATGTCCAAAAAGTTAAAAATAGTCCATATCGCTTCCGAGGTCGCACCGTTTTCCAAAACCGGCGGCCTGGCTGATGTTAGTCGCAGTTTGCCTAAGGCTTTGAAGCGCTTGGGTCATGATGTGATTATCATTACGCCGCTATATGGCCGTTTGATTAATAAGCAGGAAAATAAATTACACTTGGTTTACGCCAACGTGATTTTGAAGGTGAATAGCCAGGAAGAGGTTAAGGTTAGTTATTGGCAAGGGTATCTGATGTCTGGTTTGCCGATATATTTTGTCGAATGCCCGGAATTCTTTTCTAAACATCGCCATATCTATGGCTCTTCCCGGGAGAATGCCCGCTTCATGGTTTTTAACGTGGCGGCTTTGAAATTATTATCCCTCCTGAAATATCCGGCTGATATTATCCATTGCCATGACTGGCAGACCGGACTCATCCCGTATTACTTGAAAACCGAGTTTCGTTATTCCAAGACTTTAGAAAAAGCTAAGACGGTTTTCACTATTCATAATCTGATTTTTCAGCTCGGCCATAATTGGTGGGAGATTCCGCCGGCAGACAAAGACTTTGGCCGTTCGCGCCTGCCGCACCTGGCCAATCCGGCTTTAGAAAATATTAATTTTTCCAAGCGGGCGATTTTGTCGGCGGATATTATTAATACCGTTAGCGAGAACTACCGCAATGAAATCATGACCAAGAGCTTTGGCCAGGATTTGCACCGGATTCTCAAGAACCGCTCCGACCGCTTATTCGGCATTATTAACGGTATTGATTATTTTGCCTACAACCCGGAGAAAGATCGGACGCTGGCGAAGCGCTACTCCTTCTTGAACCCGGCTCCGAAAGCGGATAATAAGAAAAACCTGCAGAAAAAAATCGGCCTGCCGGTTGATGCCAGTATCCCGATGCTCTGCACGACTTCACGCGTTACTTTCCAGAAAGGCTTCAATATTATTTTAAAAATCATTGAGTCGCTCCTGAAGCTCGATATCCAGTTGGTCTTCATGGGCGACGGCAGCAAGGAATACATCACTCCAATCAAAAGGTTGCAGAAAAAATATCCAACTAAGCTTATCTGGTTGCCTTTCGACCAGAAGAAGGAAAATTTATTATATGCTGCCAGCGATTTTTTTCTCTTGCCTTCAAATCATGAACCTTGCGGTATCAATCAATTAATCGCTATGCGTTATGGTTGTATTCCGATTGTGCGGGAAATCGGTGGCTTATATGATACCGTGGAAAATTTTGATCCGGCCATGAAGACCGGCACTGGCTTTACTTTTAAGACTGGTGATGAAATGGATTTTTATTCCACGATTGTCCGAGCTTTGGAAAATTTCAAGCACAAGTCTATTTGGACCGCTCTGATTAAGCGGGCGATGAAGCGATCCCATAGCTGGGAAATTCCTGCGAAGAAATATCTGGAACTCTATCAGAAAGCCCTTAAGTATAAGAAATAAACTTATAAAATATGCTGTGGCTTAATTTTTTACATTTTTATCAGCCGGCCAATGCCGCGTCTTTTACTATTCAGGAGGCGCTGGAGAAGAATTATTGGCGTTTATTACGCCTAATGGAAGAGCATCCGAATCTAAAGATGACCTGGAATATTAGTGGCTGCTTACTGGAGCGTTTAGAAACGGAAAAGAAGCTGTCATTCATCGAGCGCTTAAAATCCTTGATGGAAAAAGGTCAGATAGAACTGACCGGCTCCGCTGCTTATCACGGTTTCTTACCACTTTTGCCCGAGTCGGAAGTGGTTCGTCAAGTCAAAGAGAATGAAAAAATATTGCGTAAATATTTCGGCCCGCGCTTTAAAGCGTCCGGTTTCTTTTTGCCGGAGATGGCTTATTCTCCGGCCCTGTCAAAACTGGTTAAGCGTCTTGGCTATTCCTGGATTATTCTTGATGAACTGGCGTATAGTGCGGTCAGTGGAAGCCGGCCGGAAGCCGGCCGGGTCTATGCTGATAAGGCGAGCGGACTCAAAGTTATTTTCCGGGATCGCCAGGTTTCCAGCGCTTATCCGCCGGATGTTATCTGGCCACTGCTTAAGAATGAGATTTCAACTGGCCAGGATTTAGTAGCTCCAGTTCTGACTGCGACTGACGCCGAGCTTTACGGCTTGCGCCATAAAGATCAATCGGCGGAAATCGAGAAAATCGTGAAAGAAAAATCACTTCAGAGTTCAACCTTGTCGGCTTATCTCAAGACTCTTAAAGGGAAGCCGGAGACTGTTGTCTTACAATCATCTTCTTGGGAATCAAGTCCGCGGGATGTAAAAAATAATCAGCCTTATCATTTGTGGCTGGATAAGAAAAATGCTATTCAGGTCAGTCTTTGGAGATTAGCGGCTTTAGCTCTTAGTCTGGGAGAAAAATATCCGCATGATAAGAACTACGAATGGCACCGCTGGCATTTGGTCCGTGGTTTGGCGAGCTGCACTTTTTGGTGGGCCAGCGCTCATGATTTTTCTAAAATCTACGGGCCCTATGCTTGGAGTCCAGATGAAATTGAGAGGGGATTAGAGGATCTGATTCGGGCTGTGCGATCATTAGCTGATGTGAAGACTAAAAAAGATAAGTTGGCAGCGGAAGCAATATACTTGAAGATTAAAAAACTAATTTGGGAAAGCCATTGGCGGAAGCATTGGCTAAAAACCGTATGAACAAGATTTTGCAATTGTTTGACGAAACGTATGTCGTAGATTTATTCCGGAAAGAAATCCTGCCACATTATCCGTCGTTTACTGACGTAAAAAGGGTGGAGGTTAAGCCATATAAGAAGATGATTTGGGAAACTACCTATCATGTGGTTATCGGCTATACTGTCTATTTTTCCAAGCCGGACGGCAGCGAAGATAAGATTCCGGTCGTTTGTTCCGCTCATAGCAGTGAAGAGCGGAAGAATGTCTATACGGCTTTGAAGTATTTATGGGAAATTGGTTTCCCGAGCGGCCAGATTGATATTCCGGATCCGTTATTTTATTCGGAATATTTCCGCGGCACTTTTTATCGCGGGCTGAAGGGCGAAAGCTTATTGTACTATATCAAGAATAAGGACGTGGCGACGGTCGAAAAAATTATCGTGGCTAGCGCTCAGCTGTTTGCCCGTCTTCACAACATTTCTCACGATGACCGGGCTAATTTAAATCCTATTAACTCGCGGATCCGCACTGTCATTCCGGGGTCGGAAAATATTTTCAAAGAAGTGGCGACTCGCTTCGGTAATAAATATGATCATGACTTACGCCGCATTTACGCCTATTTAATTGAGAAAGAGGAAGCGTATCTCGACCAGGGTGAACGGTTAAGTTTGATCCATGGTGACGCGCACCCCGACAATATTATTCAGACAGCAGCCAATCGGGTCGGCTTAATTGATTTTACTGACTTGTGCTTGGCTGATTTCGCCCGCGACTTAGGGTCATTCATCCAGCAGTTGGAGTATAAGATTTTGCGCAAAGCGAGCGACGTCGCTTCGGCAGCAGCCATGAAGAAAATGTTTTTGGATGCCTATCTCGAGGCTGCCGGAATCGAGATGACTGACAGCTTAATGGACAGAATTAACTTGTACTATAACTGGACGGCCATTCGCACAGCTACTTATTGGTTCCTGAAATTTGATAATGATGAAAGTGCTGCCGCTAGTTTGATTGAGCAGGTTAAGCTTGGTTTAAAATTATAATCTATGTCTACAAGGTCAGTTAGAATCGCTCATATCCATGTCTGGGATAAAACCAATAAAGGCGACTTGGGTATTGTTCTGGCTGTGCAAGAACAGTTGAGAGCGGCTTTTCCTGGAGTGAAGATTGATGATTATCCGATTGAGGTTTTGAAAGTTTGGGATGAGCGCCAAGCAGCTGCCCTTAATCGGGCTGACTTAATTATTTTTGGTGGCGGCGGTGTTTTCTACCGTTATTTTTTGCCATATTCAACGGACATGATTGCTGCCCTTAAGAAGCCGCTGGTAATTTACGGAGTCGGCTATATCCGCGAGGTCGGGGCGCGGGCTTTAAAGAAGGAGGAACGCGATAGCATTCTCGCTTTAGTGAAAAAGGCCAGTTTGGTCGGCGTCCGAGAGAATTATACAAAAAAGTTCTTGGTTAAATACGGCTTGCCGGCCGCAAAAATTAAAGTAATTGGCGATCCGGCTTTCTGCTTAGAAGAAATTAAGCCGGCGCAAATAAAGCCGGGCTTCCGACTCGGCTTGAATCTTAATTATTCTGGATGGCTCGGCTTTGGCAAATGGGAGCAAGATATCTTGCGCGCTTATCGCGAGACAGCGAAATTTTTTCAAGATAAATATGGCGCTCAGGTGTATTACCTTAAGCATCACCCCGGCGAAGAAAATATTTATCCTAAATTACAGATTAAGGGAATGAAGATGGTTGATCTCGAACCGGCCAATCAGAAGGGATTTTATGGTACACTAGATTTAGTTGTCGGCATGATGCTCCATTCTTGCGTGATGGCGGCCGGCGCCCTGACGCCGGAAATAAACGTTGCCTATGATTTGCGTAACCGTAATTTCGCACGGTTTATCGGCTGCCCGGAGTTAGTGGTGGAATTAGAGGATTTAAAGTCCGGAGCTCTGCTAAAGAGAGCTAAGGCGGTAGTTAAGGCACAGGCTGTTTACCGGAAAAAGTTCTCAGTTGCAAAACAGAAAATAAGCACAGCCGAGCAGGCGTTATTAGCTGAAGCTAGAAAACTTATTAAATAAATATTAATTTTTAATTTTTAACCTTACCTTTATGATAGGTGCTCAACCTGATAGTAGCGGAAAAATTTCTGGCTTTTTGCCGGTTATCGCCGCCTTTACCGGCAACGCAATCGTTTGCGTATTGAAATTTTTTGGTTTCGCTATTACCGGCTCAGGTTCCATGTTTTCAGAAGCAATTCATAGTTTGGCTGATACTGCCAATCAATCACTCTTGATTATTGGTGTCCGTAAATCCGTTAAGGTGCCTGATGAAAAATATCCCTATGGCTATGGCAAAGAACGCTTTATCTGGGCACTGATTTCCGCTTGTGGTATTTTCTTTATCGGTTGCGGCATTACCGTCTATCACGGTGTTACGACTCTAATCAGCGGCCAGCCGGCCCATTTCAGTCCCTTGAATTTATATATCTTATTAATCGCCTTTGTCATTGAGTCGTTTACTCTCTGGTTGGCATATAGGGATCTGCGTAAGCATTTTCCTGATGATAAGCTCAAGAAGATATTAATTCATGCTGACCCCACGACCTTAGCCGTGGTCTACGAAGACGGTTTAGCTGTCATTGGCGTCTTCATTGCTTTTTTGAGTATTTTGCTGGCACATATTACTGGTCGAGCTTTTTATGACTCAATTGGCTCGATTATTATCGGATTATTATTGGGAGTGGCGGCCATTGTCCTGATTTCCAAGAACCGCAATTATCTGATTACAAAATCCATTCCGAAGGAAATTGAAGAATTGATTATTGATATCTTAAACGCTGATCCGACTGTCGAGAAAGTTTTAGATTTTAAATCGGCGATTTTGGATGTTGATAAATACTTGATTAAGTGCGACATTGAATTTAATGCCTCATCTTTGATCACGGAATTATCGAAGCATCATTTCTTGGAGAATGAGTATGAAGAAGTTAAGGAGAGCTATGAAAATTTCATGAAATTTTCGGTTGATTATATGGACCGGGTGCCTAGACTCGTTGGACGGAAAATCGATGACCTGGAAAAGAAGATTCGGGCCGAAGTGCCACAAGCTGTCTTCATTGACATTGAAATAAATTAATGTTGGATTAAGAAAGCTCAGCTAAAACTGAGCTTTTTTATTGGTTTAGCCTATGATATAATATAATTATTACTATCTAATTTTCTAAGTATGGGCCGCAAAAAGAAAAATCCGTCTCCGCTTGATTACGTGGAAGTGCCAGAAATTAACCTGGATGACAAGGCGAAACGTAGCATTATTATTGTTTTTTTGGTGGTTTTTGGTCTGGTCAGCTTATTAGGTTTGTTTAACCTGTCCGGGCATTTCGGTCTATTTACTTCAAAATGGCTGACTCTGATTTTTGGTTTTGGTAAATGGTTAATGCCTCTTCTAGTCTTGTACTGGGCTTTGATTATGATTAGGAACACTAAGAAGCCCTTAAGTTTTACCGACTATTTGGGTTTTTTCCTGCTCTTTGTATCTTATCAGACCTTATTTCATTTCTTTCTCGAGCAGTCTGCTTGGGAAATTTCAGTGGCTGAAGGTTTAGGCGGTGGCTATATCGGACTGTATCTCAGCCAATTATTTTATTATATTTTTGGTTTTTGGGGCGGTGTTCTCGTCCTGATTGCCTTATTGATAATTGCTTTAGTTTTAGTATTTAACACCTCTCTTGATCGACTCGTCGGACGCGAGAGCGTCTTCGGTAAAATCTTACGGCCCTTCGCTCTATTTTTTCAGAATCTTTTTTCATCTTCGCCCGAAGAAGAAAAAGACGGTCAGCAATTGATTGCCGAAGCTCGGGAAGAAATTTTAGGCGCCTGGCAGAAGAAGGAAGTGCCGGCCAGGATGGAAAAGATTGAAACTGAAGAAGCGGATAGTGATGAAGTTGTCAGTCCGTCCATGCGCCATGAAGGGAAGAAAATTCAGGAAAAGATTGTCTGGCCGAAAAAGTCGATTAAGATTGATATGCCGCTGGAGCTTTTGAACAATAAGTTCAGCAAGGCAATTGGTGGCGACACGGAAGTTAATGCTTTAAAGATTAAAAAAACTCTGGAGAAGTTCGGTATTGACGTAGAAATGGACGAGACGAAAGTTGGACCGACTGTGACCCAATATACTTTCCGGCCGGCTGAAGGCGTGAAACTATCCCGCATTACAACTTTGAATAATGATTTGTCTTTGTCTCTAGCCGCGCACCCAATCAGAATTGAAGCGCCGATTCCGGGTAAGTCTTTGGTCGGTATCGAAGTGCCGAATAAGGCGAAGGCTATTGTTGGGCTACGAGAAATCTTAGAGGATGAAAATTTTAAAGGCCGGAAGAACAATCTCTTTGTGGCCTTAGGTAAGGATGTAGCTGGCACGGCTTGGCTTTATGATCTGACTAAGATGCCTCACTTATTAGTGGCCGGCGCTACTAATTCCGGAAAATCAGTTTGTTTGAATGCTATTATTGTCAGTCTTCTTTATCAGAATAATCCGGATGACTTGCGTTTCATCATGGTTGATCCGAAGCGCGTCGAGCTCCCGACCTATAACGGCATCCCTCATTTATTAACCCCAGTCATTACTGACGTCAATAAGACGATTAATGCTTTGAAATGGTGCTTGAATGAAATGGATCGCCGCTATGATATTTTAAATAAAGCCGGGAAGAGGAATATTAAATCATATAATGACGAGAGTAAGGAGAAGATGCCGTATATCGTTTTCATCATCGATGAATTAGCTGACTTTATGATGACGGCAGGCAAGGATATGGAAGCGGCTATTATCCGCTTAGCTCAGATGTCTCGCGCTATCGGTATCCATTTGATTCTCGCTACCCAGCGTCCGTCCGTTGATGTTATTACCGGTTTAATTAAGGCTAACGTCCCGACCCGTATTGCTTTCTCCGTGGCCTCGCTCGTTGATTCTAAAACTATCTTAGATTCGTCTGGCGCTGAAAAATTATTGGGCCAAGGCGACATGTTATTCATGTCAGCGGAATTCTCAAAACCGAAACGTATCCAGGGAGCTTTCTTAAGTGATGAAGAAATAAATGATGTGGTGAATTTCATAAAAGATAAGAGCGGTCCGGCAGAATATCTGGAAGGGATTACTGATCGCCAGAAAGTCGGCGGTAATGCCGGCGTCGGCCTAGACGGCAATCGCGGTGATGAGGATGATTTATTTGAGGAGGCCAAAGAGATTATTATTAAAGCGGATAAAGCTTCGACTTCAATGTTGCAACGCCGCTTATCCATCGGTTACGGTCGCGCCGCTAAGATTCTGGATATGCTCGAAGAAGCCGGCATTATTGGTCCGTCTAACGGAGCTAAGCCGCGCGAAGTGCTTATTAGCCGCGATCAGTACGAAGCCATGGGTGGTAGCGATATTGCCGGCATCCCGGTCCACGATCGCACGACCGCTAACACACCGGATAAATATTTGCAGGATGATGAGGTTGAGGAGGGTATAGTCTTTAAGAGTGGAAATATAAAAAATGAAGTACCGGAAGAAGATGAGGAAGAGGTGACTGCTAGCGAAGATGATGAAACCCTTGAGGAAATCGAAACTAAGGCTGAGGCAGAGCTACGCTTAAGCCCGGATGAAGAGGATGAGGCTATTAATGACGAGGATGAAATTCTGGCGGAAATCAGGGAAGAGGTTAAAGTGAAGGCGCCGGCGAAGGCAGAAAAACAAGAAGAAAAGCCGGCGACCAAGAAGCCTTTATTTGAGGATGATGATGAAATGTTTTTTTCGAGATAAGCGAAACCGAAAATAAAAAAGGCCGGGTCAAAATTGACTCGGCTTTTTTGAAAATGGCTCATAATAAAAAAGACCTTATTGATTTAAGGTCTTCTGCGCTGTTATGGCTAATCTAAACTCTCAGTCTCGATATTAATTATTATGATCAATACCTACGACCGGCTCTTCGTCAATAATGTAAAGAGATTTTGGGGTGACGATGCGGGCGTGATCATCGGCAAGAAGTATTCGGTTTAAAGTTAGTGGCCAGACGTATATGGCGATGTTATCTCCGGCTGCTGAACTTAGGTTGGCGAAGGCAACAAAGTATTCTCCGTCTACTTTGAATAAAAAATGGGTATAGTATTTATAATTCAATAACTTTGGATGCTTCTCACAGAACCTGATGATCTGATGCTGCGAGAGCGTGCATTTATCCAGATCGCTATTAATACTGGTAAACACTTCGATGAAAGTTCTTGTTGATCTTAATTCTCTGATATCCAGATAGGTTGTATTAGTGGCTCTGCCTGACTGGTCAAGCAGTCCTTCGGAAAAATCGTCGTCAATACCGGCCTTGAAAACATTTTGCGCATTTTGGATGTATGATTGGCCGTCTAAGGGCTCAATCATTAGTTCTTGGTCAGTGAATAACTGTTTGAATTTTGCAGCGGAGTGATCGGTGCTGACATTTGCGCAACTGCCAAGTGCAATCAAAAAGATAAATAAGATAATTGTTTTCATGTTAAGAGTATTTATTGTTAAGGTACGTTTTTCCTGCGCCTCCCGGCAGGAAGGGGGTGATGCTAATATAATAAAGCAATTAGGATAATATATCAGCTATAACGTCAAATGTCAATCATAGCCTGTCGAGATGATGATATTTCGGAAATAAAAAAGCCTCTCTTTTGAAAGGCTTATCGTTTCGTTTGTGCTTTTTATATATAATCACAGCTACCACCTTCATGAGTCTGATAACCCTTGGAATCGGTATCGCTATTATTTTCTTCCGGCTTAGGCCAGTACTCGATATGAAAATTATAGCGACGCTCTGAATCTAAGGGAAATGAGACCCATCTGTGACTGACTCTGGCGTACCGATATTCTATATTCTCCTCATCTAGCCTCTCTTTGATGGCATTATTCTTGTTTTTTGATAATGACCAAAGGGTGACAGTTTCTCCAGTTCCGGGTCGATACATTATTCTATGTTTGATTATCAAAACTAAGCGATAAATCCAGGGCAGGCTAAGCAGCCCTACAGCAATTGATAAAATTAATACAGTGTAATTCATTTTCAATCCCTCCTTTATATTTTTTATTTGTTAATGAACTATTGGAAACTTACATAATAACTGCCTTTTTGTCAATAACAAGAAAAAAAGACTCTAAATTGATAGAGTCTTTTGTGTAGTTTTTTTTGTTTTTTAATCTTCCCAATACTCTATATAAAATATGTATTGTTTTTTTTCTTCAATTTTTCTGGCCGCTGCGTCAATGACTCTGGCGAAGACATATCTTATGCCTGCATTATCGAGTCCTGCATTAATTGCAGCTCTTTTACTGTTAGTCTCTAACGTGACGTTAGTGTATTGCCCGGATCCTGGCCGGTACTGTCGTATTAATTTAGCATTGTTAATCTGCGTAAATATAACTATGACTAGTGCCAGGATGATGGCAACGAGAATAATGATGATGGTGGTTGTCTTCATATTCACTTATTACTCTGTCCAATATTCTACGCGGTAGGCGTGTGGGGCAAGACTCGAGGACTTGATTTTCTTTACCCGGGCGTATGTATAAAAGATACCCCTGGCGGTTAGGACAGAGCGGATGATGTGATCGTCAGACCTTTTCTTGTATGACTCAAAGGTGGCCGATATTATTCCGGTTCCAGGACGGTACTTCATGTTATTACGGGCAATGATGACTAAAGTGATAATAGCTGGGACAGCTATGCAGATGATAATGATAGTAGTTGTTGTCATTCTTTAATCCTCCAAATTTAAGTGAGTGTATTAATATATAATATTCAGGTATAAATTCTACCTGGTGTACTTTAATTGTTAATATGCTGAGTTCTCGTCGAAATGACGGGAATTGATGTTCTTTGGAACTGCTTATATTAAATCATATTATTGACTTCTTGTCAAGCAATTATAAATAAATTTAAGATTATATTGTAATATTAGGCATAAATTATGAGCATAAAAAAGACCTTATTGATTAAGGTCTTAATTCTTCTAACGGAATAATGTCTATTTCTTGTCCTCTTTTGGCCAATATTCAATAGTGTAGGTGTATTCTCTCCTAACTCCAGGTGTCGTCGTCGTTTGTTCTATTTTGGTTACCCTAGCAAAGCTGTAGGCGATATTGAAATCATCAAGTGAGCTTTCTATAACCATATCAGAAGAACGTGTTCCGTAGCTACATTCATGGTACATCAATTTGCCCGTTCCTGGGCGATACATAATTCGTTGTACTATTCTTATAGCTGGATAAATACTAAACAGTATCGCAACTATACAAATTAAAATGACAGTAAAAGTATCAGGCATTTTTCTTTCCTCCTCTTATTTATTAATATTTTGTTAATGATCTAATAAGATAATGTAATCATGTATACTCATATCTGTCAATATAGAATAAGGTCAGTTTCCCATGTTATACTTATCCTATGTTAGAATCCATCAAAAAACTTATCCCAGTCCGCTTATTCAAGGCCTTGCAGCCCGCCTATCACTTCCTGATGAACTTGGCGGCGGCTGTTTGGTACCGTTTTCCGAGCCGGAAGATGATTATTATCGGCGTGACCGGCACTTCAGGGAAGACCTCGGTTGTCTATATGATTGCCCGGATGCTTAATGCTGCTGGCTATAAGACAGGACTTACTTCAACGTCAATATTCTCTGATGGCAATCGCGAATGGCTCAATAATAAGAAAATGACCATGCCGGGCCGCTTCTTTATCCAGAAAATGCTGCGTCAAATGGTTAAAAACGGCTGCCGTTATGCCGTCGTGGAAACGACATCTCAGGGTGTGGAGCAATTTCGCCACTCTTATATAGATTACGATGTCTTGGTAATGACTAATCTTTATCCGGAGCATATCGAGGCTCATGGCAGTTTTGAAAAATATCGGGAAGCCAAGGGCAAGCTCTTCGCTCATCTGAAAACCTGCCGGACTAAATACATTAATGAGGATCGCCGGGTAGTCAAACCGGAGAGTCAGCTTAAGAAGCTGGACCTATTAAGGGTCGTCAAGACGATTATTGTTAATGGCGAAGATGAAAATGCCCCGTATTTCCTGAATTTTTGGGCAGAAGCTAAGATAGTCTATTCTCTCACTGAAAAGGTCTCTGTCGCGGCTTTATCAGCTAAAATGGCCAGCGAGGCAATCGTTAAGGACTTTTCGATAGTTCGTGGTAATAATGTGGAGGCCAGTGGTATCGGCACAAAGATGACCATTGACGGTCATCCGATAAACTTGAAATTATTAGGAGAATTTAATGCGGCTAATGCTCTGGCGACAGCCGCCGTCGGTTTGAATCAGAGGCTAAAATTAGCACAAATTAAGGCAGGTTTGGAGGAGATTCGGGGTCTGGCCGGAAAAATGGAGGTGATTGACGCCGGTCAGAATTTTACGGTCATTGTCGACTATGCCTTTGAGCCGGAAGCGATGATTAAGCTTTATCAGACCTGTGAATTCATTGCCCATAATAAGCTTATCCATGTCCTCGGCTCGGCCGGGGGAGGTAGGGATAAGGCCAGGCG
>VFKX01000114.1 GCA_009885285.1 Candidatus Falkowiibacteriota bacterium | reverse complement strand
TGCCGGCTGTGCAGGGCATGATGGCGGTATCCTGAAGGTTGCCATCCAGGTATATGTTTAAGCCGCTCACTTCCGAATATACTTTAATTGTTCCTGAATTTGTTTGCGCCCCAACGGGACAGCTCATAACCGCTAATAAAATAAGCATGACGCTTATGATCGCTAATATTCCTTTTCTTTTCTTCATGGCATATTATTTTATGTTAAATAACTGGTTTAGTATTAACATATCTTGGCGCTCGCGTCAATCTGCTGATAAACGTCTTCTTAAAAATATGCTATACTAAATATAAATAAATACTTTTTGATTTTCCTATGAATCATGATCATGGCGCCATGAGAATGGCGGCTGGCGCTGCTCAGCCTGGCCAGCCGTCAATTGAGGACCATTCTAAGCACGAAGGACACTCGATAAAAATTTTTCAGAGAAAATTTTACGTATCGCTAGTCTTGACCGTCCCTATTCTAGCCCTGTCGCCATTCATTCAGGATATTTTCCGTTTTTCGTTGAGGTTTCCGCATGATTCTCTCGTGCTTTTGTTTTTGTCTTCTCTTATTTTTTTCTATGGCGGATTGCCTTTCTTGTCGGGAGCGGGGAAGGAATTAAAGTATCGGAAACCGGGCATGATGACTTTGATTTCTTTAGCTATTACTGTCGCTTATGCCTATAGTCTGGCGGTTACTTTCGGACTGGCGGGCGAGGTTTTTTTCTGGGAGCTGGCCACGCTGATTGATATCATGCTCCTCGGGCATTGGCTCGAGATGAAATCAATGATGGGCGCTTCCCGGGCCCTAGAAAAATTGTCGCAGCTCATTCCGGACAAGGCTCACCGTCTGCGGGGTGAAGAGATAGACGAGGTTAATACTTCTGAACTGCAAGTCGGTGACATAATCCTGGTTAAGCCGGGCGATAAGATTCCGTCCGATGGCCTTGTTATAAAAGGAGAAAGTTTTGTTAATGAATCTATGCTGACCGGCGAATCCCGTCCGGTTTTGAAAAAGAGCGGCGATAAGGTTATCGGCGGATCGATTAATGAAGACGGCTCCTTGCAGGTTCGAATTTCAGGTATAGGGATGAAGACGTATTTATCGAAGGTCATGGAGCTCGTGAAAACCGCTCAGGCCGCGAAATCGCAAACGCAGCTATTGGCCGACCGCGCCGCTAGTTGGCTGACACTCGGCGCCATTGGCGTGGGAGTGATTACTTTTATTGCTTGGATATTGGTCGGGCGAGACCTTGCTTTTGCTATCGAGCGGGCCGCGACCGTTTTAATAATCGCCTGTCCACACGCTTTAGGACTGGCAGTGCCTCTGGTCGTATCCATCTCTACTGTCTTATCCGCTCAGAACGGATTGTTAATTAGGAACCGAACAGCCTTTGAAAACAGCCGACGGATTACGACGATTATTTTTGATAAGACCGGCACTTTGACCACCGGCACCTTCGCGCTGAATAAGATACATGTGCTTGATAAAAGCTATGACGAAAATACCATTTTAGGCTTAGCTGCTTCTTTGGAAATAAATTCTGAGCACCCCATCGCTCGGGTGATTGTGGCTGAGGCGCAGCAAAGAAAGGTTGTTTTGATTGAGGCGGTTAATTTTCTGGCGTCGCGCGGCAAGGGCGTGTCCGGCCAGCTTAAGGGCAAGCAATATGCCTTGGCCAGTCCTGGTTATTTAATTGAGTTAGGGTTAGCGGTACCGAAGAATCTGGTTGGCCAATCGGCTACGATTGTCTATCTGGTTGATATGGTTGAGCTCAGGGCTGTTGGCGCTGTAGCCATGTCCGATGCCGTCAGGCCGGAATCAAAACGAGCAGTCGAGTCGCTGCGTCAGTCTGGTTTGGCTGTCTGGATGCTGACAGGGGATAATGAAGATATTGCCCGGGAAGTGGCCGGGAGTCTTAAGCTTGATGGCTATTTTGCGGGAGTTTTGCCTGATCAGAAGCAAGAGAAGATTAAGGAGCTACAGGCTCAGGGGCAATTTGTGGCGATGGTGGGCGACGGTATTAATGACGCCCCGGCTTTGGCTCAGTCGAACGTCGGTATTGCTATCGGCTCTGGTACGGATGTGGCCGCCGAAACGGCTGATATTATCCTGGTTAATAGCAATCCGGAAGATATCGCCGCTTTAATTGCCTTCGGCAAGGCTACTTATCGGAAAATGGTGCAGAATTTGATTTGGGCAACCGGCTATAATATTGTCGCCATCCCTTTGGCGGCCGGCGTGCTCTATAGTTCCGGCATTCTCTTGTCTCCAGCCCTTGGCGCCGCTTTTATGTCCTTGAGTACGATTGTGGTGGCTATTAATGCTAAGTCATTAAAGGTAAGAAGAAATAAGGGTCGAATTATTTCTTAAGATATAAATATTTAAATACAAAACTTATGATGGGTTATAATTGGGGAGGCGGAATGATGTTTTTTGCCTGGATTATTTATTTGCTGGGCACAGCCCTTTTGATTCTGGGTATTATGGCTCTATGGAAGTATATTAATAAGAAATAGGTATTAGTTGTGAAAATCTTTCTAAAAACAGGCCATGGGCTTGTTTTTAGTTTGCTCTCTGAATAAGCCTATAATATATTTAGAAAAAGCAGTAAGAGGTTAAGGTTTAAGTCGCTAAACTATTGCTAAAAAAGAGTTACAATAATTAATCTTTTTAGATATGGATAAAGAGAAATTACTTGAAGAAGCTAAATAATCCATACCACATCTGGTTGGCAAATTTATGTCGGATGAGCCCGTTGAGGTAAAGGACTAATGGATGATTAATGAGTTTTAATATAAAAACAGCCAAGGCAATTTATCCCTGGCTGTTTTTTTGTTATCGCGATTGTTTAGAGGTTATTTGGCAGCTGCAGTGCTGGCAGTTTTAACAACGTACCAGACGCCACCGACGGCTTCGCCAGTCGCATCGCCCGGAGTCTTGTCCTTAATCCAGAGGTAAAGAGGTTGTCCCTTATAGGTTAATTGTTTGGTGCCGTCAGTTCTCATAGTTGTGCCGAAGTCAACAACTGATAGGTCGGAAGCGGCCTTTGGTGTGTCAGTCGCTAAAACTGGTGGCCAATTCACGGCACAAGTGTCATAGCAAGCGCTTTTGCCGGGTGCATCCTTAGTGTAGATATACATAGTCATACCTTTGCCATTAACCAGAATATTACCCAGAGTCGGGTTACTGGCGGTCATGGCGTCCAGCATGACTGGCGGAGTAATCACTGCTTGTTCTTGTGATTTTTCACCATTTGTCGACTGCATGTTCGCCTCATTCTGCCTTCCGGTTTGCAAACTGCAACCGGCCACAGTGAGGGATAAAAAAATAACGGGAAGAGCGAACTTTAGCCCAGACATTTTTTTGACATTCATATGTTTATGTTTAGTGTGCTTCAAGCGAAACACATATATAATTTATGGATGTATTTTAACAGAATTTTGCTAGCTGCTCAAGGTATAAAATTACTTCTCGTATGTTTGTCGTTATGGTATAATAATATAAAATAATTTATCTTGAATTAATTAATTATGATATACAATCACTATCAATTTAAACTTTGCCGGCAGAAACTTTTGTTCGCCGGTATTTTAATTTTTAGCCTGCTGTTTAGCGGTAATTACGCTTTAGCCAGCACCACTATCGGCGCCAATATTTCCACCAACGGAAATTTAAGCGTTGATGGTACGCGTTTATTACCCAGCGGAGCCAGTAATAATTATATTTTAAAAACTGATGCTAGTGGCAATGCAGTCTGGTATTCAGTCGCCAGTGTCTTGTCTAATGCCACTACTGATGATTTACCTCAAGGGGTAACGAACCTGTATTATGACGGAGCTGACGTAAATACGCGGGCTGATAATCGAATTACTTTGCAGAAGGGTAATGCCAGCGGCTTGGCATCTTTAGATTCCGGAGGTAAGATTCCTTCTTCACAGATTCCGACTTTGGCGATCTCTAATACTTATGTAGTGGCTGATTAAGCCGCGCGCTTGGCACTGAGCGCCAACGTTGGTGATGTGTCTGTCCAGACTGATACCAGCAAGACTTATATCTTGCAGGCTACGCCGGCTTCGAGTCCCTCCAACTGGGTGCAATCATTACACCGGCCCAAGTCGTATCTTTCAATGGCCGAACGGGGTCAGTGTCACCGCAAGCGGGGGATTATTCTGCGTCTGACGTTGGCCTAGGAACTGGCAGTACACCGACTTTTTCAGCACTTACCTTATCTGGTTTAGATGCTGGTTCGGTTGTTTTTGCCGGTACGAGTGGTTTGCTTTCACAAAATAACGCTAATTTCTTTTGGAATAACAGTACTCAGCGCTTGGGTATTAAGACTAATAGTCCGGCATATGCCTTAGACGTTAACGGTGACATAAAAGTTGGCAATGGCTCCTTGATGCTCTTTGGTACACAGACTGATCCCGATCCTACCGGTATTAATGGCGCGATGTATTATAATTCTTCCGTTAATAGATTCCGCTGTTTTGAAAATAGCGCCTGGAAGGATTGCGATGCGGCCGGAGCAGCCAGCACTTTGCAAGCTGCCTATGCCGCTGGGTCAACTATTACCACCACTGGCAGTGTGCCATTAGCTGTTGTTTTAAGTTCTGGAGATTTTGATGTCAGCGGTGCTCATGCTATTAATTTTACGCCGACTGAGGCTTCACAGTTCACTTCCGGAGGGGCTTTAACATTTACAGCCGGAGCTTCTTCAACTTGGTCGACTAGTGCTGGCGCTTTAAATATTATGAGTGCGACCGCAGCTACCTGGGGTACAGCTTCAGGAAATTTAACCTTGCAAGTTGGCGGTGCCGGGACAACTGACCATGTTCATATCGGAACTAGTGGCGCCGGTTCAGCTACTCCAGATTTATTAGTAGTTGATGTTAAGAATAATGCCGGTGATCCGACCGGTATGAATGGCAGCATTTATTATAATGCTAATAGTAATCGTTTTCGTTGCTATGAAAATAGTTCCTGGAAAGATTGCGATACGACCGGCGGGACCAGCACTTTGCAAAGTGTTTATAATAACGGTGCCACTATTACGACAGCCGCTTCGACAGATATTGCCTTTGCATTAAGTTCCGGAAATTTTCTTGTTAACGGAGCAGGCGCAGTAAACTTAACTCCAACAGCAGCTTCTAGTTTCACTTCTGGTGGCGCTTTGACCTTAACTGGTGGAGCAGCCTCTGTCTGGGGAACAACAGTTGGCAATCTTGATATTACTGCTGGTGCCGGTTTAAACTTGCTTGGAGCAGCGACTTCCAGCCTGGCCACCACGGTCGGAAATTTAAATCTGCGGGCTGCGAGTGCTAGTACGACCGCGACTGTGCAGATTGGCGCCGGTGGTTCTGGTTCCGCTACTCCTGATTTATTAGCTTTAGATGTTAAGAATAATGCTGGTGATCCAACTGGCTTTAATGGGGCGATGTATTATAGCTCTGATTTTAACGCCTTCCGTTGTTATGCCAATGGCGCTTGGCAGAATTGCGGCGGCCTCGCCTCACTCGCGCAAGCTAGCAGCTCCACTGACGGATATTTAGCGGCCTCTGACTGGTCATATTTTGCGGCTAAACAAGCTGCTTTAGGCTTTACTCCGGAAAATGTTGCCAATAAGTCCACTGATATCGCCGTTGACGCGGCCTCAGATATTAAATATCCAAGTGTTAAGGCGGTTAAAACTTATACTGATAATTTATCTCTCGGTTTGAATTGGCAGAGTCCGGCAGAGCTCATTAACGTAGTGGCTGATACGGACACGCCTCCTGTTTCGCCGGCCCAACTCGATGGTTACATTATCAAAACTGGGGGCAATATTGGAGCCTGGTCAACTTTCGCCCCTGGCGACTTGGTCCAGTATCAAGATCCTGCTTGGGTAAAAATAAAATCTTTAGTTATCGGTGATGATTTGGGAGTCGCTTTCAAATCGACGACGACGCCGAGTGGTGCCATGACTGGATTTAATGATTATCGTTTTGAAATAACCGGTGGCACTGCCGGCGCCTATACTTATACTTTTACCGCTCCGCAAAAAAATGATGCCATTTTCGTACAGAATCAGAATGCCTATTTCCACAATGTCTCCTTTACTTATGCTTCCTCTACCTCTTTGCATGAATGGGTACAGTTATCGGCTAGCGTGGATAATTCATTTGGCAGCGGTTTATCGACTGCGGGCGCGGTCGTCTCTTTAGGAAATTTAACAGCTGATTGGATTCAAAGTGGCTTATTTAACATGACCACTGCCGGAGACATTAACCTTAACGGCGGCGACTTGAAGACGACGGCCGGCACCGCTACAGTTTTCAATACTGGCGCAACTGCCTTAAACATCGGCGGAGCAGCTACTGCCATTAATTTAGGGGCAGCAGGAGCAACTTTGACTGGTGGTGGTTCGTTAATTCTTAATTCCGGTAGCGGAACGGCCTTAACTGTTGATTCCGGAACGACCGGTGCTTTGAATCTGGGGACAGGGAATAATGCTAAAACTATCAGTTTGGGCACCGGGACGGCCGGAAACACTATTAATATCGGCACTAATAATACCACGGCCGACACCATCACTATCGGCTCAGCTTTAGATTCCTTCAGCCTGGCTTCAACCGGATTAAATATTACTTCAGGCGGAGCGTTGAGCGGCTTAGCATCTTTAACTGGCTCAGGGGCTTTAGCAATCACAGCCGGAGCGACTTCGACTTGGGCTACAACTTTGGGTAGTATAAATTTACAAGCGGCGGGCACGGGAGTCACGGCTAGTATTCAGATTGGCGCCGGTGGTGCTGGTTCAGCCACTCCTGATCTATTAGCGCTTGATGTTAAGTCTAACGTCGGCGATCCAAGTGGTTTTAATGGCGCTATGTATTATAGTGCTAATACTAATACTTTCCGTTGTTTTGAGAATGGCACTTGGAAGAATTGTGATAGTTCCGGTTCAATCAATTTACAGTCTGCCTATAATGGCGGTGCGACTATTACGACGGCTGGGGCGACTAATATCGCTTATACTTTAGCTTCAGGCAATTTCAATGTCTCTGGCGCTGGGTCTGTTAATTTGACTCCAACGGCCGCTTCAC
>VFKX01000118.1 GCA_009885285.1 Candidatus Falkowiibacteriota bacterium | reverse complement strand
TCGCCGAGAAAACCGGCTACGCCTTCATGCTAGCTGCCTTACTAGGAATAGCATTTATTCCAGGATTCATCGTCACTTTTCTGTACGCCTCTATCGCTCTTGATAGAAGAGTTAAAACGGATCTGACTAAAGTCGTCGATACTACGGTCTTAATTGCCGCCTTCAATGAAGAAAGCAATATTTTAAAGCCCTTGCTAGCAATCGAGGAACAGAAGTTTAATGGCAAACTGGAAGTAATCGTTATTGACGATGGCTCCAGTGATAACACCTCTGCGGTCGTATGGAAGTTCACCTCTTCACCGAGGAAGCATTCGTACAAGCTCATTACCTTGCCTAAAAATGCTGGAAAATCAGCCGCTTTAAACGCTGGTCTAAAAGCATCTTCGTATGATGCTATCATTTCAATGGATGCTGATACCACTTTGGCGACTACCGATGCTCTTCAGAGATTAATCTCTAATCTGGGCGGTAAATACCGCTCTGTAGCTGGGGCTGTGATTTCTCGCAACCCTAAGAAAAACTGGATTACCAGAATTCAAGAGTGGGATTATCTTTTGGGGATTTCAATCGTTAAAAGAGTGCAGTCCATGTATTCAGGAACCTTAGTATGCCAAGGAGCCTTCTCTGCTTATGAGAAATCACTATTGCTAGAGATTGGCGGCTGGAAACATGTTGTGGGCGAGGATATTGTGTTGACTTGGGACGTGCTACGGGCAGGTAATAAAACCTACCACTGTGCGGATGCCGTTGCTTTAACTGACACTCCTGAAAGCTATAAGCAATTCTTTCACCAAAGGAAACGCTGGTCGAGAGGATTGATCGAGGCTTTCCGGTCAAACTGGAAATTATTATTCAAAGCCAGGCTATCAACAATCTTCATCTTGTACAACTTGTTATTTCCGTTCATTGACGTGGTATTCGCATTTATCTTCATTCCTTCAGTGATTGGGGCTATCTTCTTCGGTTATTACTTGATGGCCAGTGAAAAGACACTTTGGATAATACCTTTAAGCTTGTCATTCACTATTATCCTTTACTTCGTTCAGAAAAGAACCTTCCGCGGCATCGGCTTACCAATGTCAAAGAATCTTTTCGGAATGTTCTTCTACGTAATCTTATTCCAGATACTCCAAACTCCGGCCACTCTAGCGGGCTATGGCAGCGAGGCATTGAAGCTTAAGAAAAACTGGGGAACAAAGAAAAGCAGCAATCTCATCCTGTCTCTGTCCATGATTCTCTTGTTCTCATCGTGCTCGTCAGGATTGATTTTCTCACAAAACCAGAAGACTCAAATCCAAAAAGCTCAATTAGGCTCGACGGTGATGGCAGATGCCGATAAGAACCTCATGATAAAATCATGGGCCGGCTATCAGAGAGGAACTGATTCCCTTGCCTTTAGTGTAAAACTTGGAAAAGTATTGATTAATGACAAGGTTAATAAGAATTCGCTAAGCTATCTTGGATTTGATGTAAATTCTAAGATAAACAAGACTTTTGCCATTGATCTCTCCTGCGAGCAATACATTTCGAGCTGGAAACCATTTCTTTACGACGGAGTGATAAAAATCGCCCCTCTGAAGAAAATGCACATGGAGGTCGTATTTTCCAGAGGATTAATTGAAACCCAGAAAGCTTTAGACGGAAAAATTTCAGTATTCTCCAATGGTCTGACTGCTGACTATGAACTGATTGATAAACGACTGATTCTGGTTGGCGGATATATCAACCAACAGTTTACGGATAACAATAGCCGTAATATCTACATCGGGAAATTGGTTATGCCTATCCGTGACTGGTTCGCACTCAATTACACCGCTAAGCTTTTACGAGCCAACGATGTGTCGGCAAATTATTTTTGCCCGAAGAGATTCGATACTCATACGATTGGCGCGCATAAATATGTGGCGGTCATAAATGAGCATTTTCTTCTTAGGCCTGAAATCGGTGGTGGCATCCAGCACGTCAATGACACAAAAAATGGATTCTATTTTGGAAAATTATCCCTTAAAGGAAGTATTTCAAAAAAAATATCTATAGATATGTTTATGTTGTATTCAACCGCTATCAGCGAGTTCAGTTTGAATAATTCTTATAATTTATTCTACGGAAATCTTAAGTTATCGTATTCTTTCAATTAGACAAAAAAGTCTAAAAAACAAGGCTGTTACAATTTAGTAACAGCCTTTTTCATTTGCTTTAGATTTATTATTCTTTACTTGTTTTTGCCCTATCCCTCTTTGACCTTGAAAATCATCGTGCCAGCACCTTTATCCATTGTCAGGATAAGAAAGTTGTCCTCAATGCGGTAGCTTTCCACATGCTTCAGGAAGTTTATGAAAACAAATTCCTGACTGTCGACGCAAAACATTTTTGTGCCGGAAAAGCCGCTGAACTTAAGAGAGTTACCGTCAACATGGTATTCAGAGCTGAAACTATTACAGTCGGTGGAGCAATAGATATTCCCATTCTTATTAAAGAATATGGAATATTGATCAACATTGTCTGGAATAACTACGCCGCCGCTGCCTTCATGGATGCTAACCCATTGCCAGCGGTTGCTTGATAGATTTAATATCGATTTTTTTTGAGCGAAGACTGATGAACTGAATGTGAGTAGCGTTATCGCCATCACTGCGAGTAAAATTTTTAAAGATTTCATGATATGTATCTCCTTTTTTATGTTAAGTAACTACCTACTTTTTATCATATTTAATAAAAAGTGTCAATAGCCATCAAAAAAGCTATCGTTTGATAGCTTTAGTGATTTCAGAAAATATGGTATTAATAGCACTTTTTGATAATAAACACCGAGACTCCCCAATCCCGTCTATGACTGAATATGACAAGTCGGCACAATCAATAAATGATGCATCAGAACTTACTGAGCAAAAGATCTCTTATTTTGATTTCTTGGACTTTAATGACATCCACCGGTTAAGGCCGAGGTGTAAACCGGCAAAGACGCCAAAGGCGGCAATGGAAACCTGAAGAAGAATCGGCAAAGTGCAGCGTCCGATAAAATCGGAAGCGACTCCGTAAGCCAATAGCCAATTGATGTAAGCTATTTCAATAATTGAATGAGCAACAAAGCTCACGAGGATACCGCACAAAACTGAAGCTGATACGTAAACCCATTTTTGAGACTCTTTTACCTTCTTTTGCATATTAATTAAATTATATTCTTAAGATGAACTCTTTAAATTTATTATAGCAATTTTTGAATTGTTAGGCAAAGGTTTTTATCCCCATTATTAATAATTAAAAACCCCTGATATTTACATCAAGGGTTTATACAATAATCTATGATATTCACTTAGTATTCATAGTGCTATCAGAACTTACAGATTCGTGAGATATAAAATAATAACCAGCCAGCATTCTTTTTTAGATGAAGCCGAAGATAGCCTTCACGCGTAAATTCATAATAGTCGACATTTTTAATATACGGAATAAATTGTTCATCTTGCGAATCAATACAAATATTATTCGACCCGCTTAACTCGTTAAACGACAATAATTTTTTATTGAGCGTAAAATTCCCTGCCCATTCATTGCAGCTCGTCGTGCAAAAAAACTGGCCATCCTTCTTAAGATAAATATGGAAGCTGCCGTGATGATCGGGACCGGTCTCAGCAAAAGGCTCAATAGTTTCCCCGTTTTCTAAAACTGTCTTAATCCAGCGCCAGTCTTTATCCAGGAGCTCCGCCGATTGCGCACATAACTCCGAAGCAGGACACAGAATAATTATCCAGGCCACGCTAATAACTACATATTTTCCGATTGTTCTCATTATAAAGTTATTTGTTAATTTACCGCCCTTTTTGTATCACATATTTATATATTTAGCAAGAGCCAGGTTGACAGTCTAACAAAAGCATGATATTAACATAACAGTTATTTACTAACATTTACGGAGAGAGTGCCATGAATAATGCCATTAATGAAGAAGTGCGCAGCGCACAATACCCCTTGGTTTTTCAACGCGTATATTTAAAGAAAGCTTTAGCGGTGATAAAAGCCTTAGATGACCTGCCGCGTACCGGCTGGGTTGATAGAGGTGTCGAGAATCCAGAAACTGTCGGGGAGCATACTGAAGCTCTAATCGACTTAGCGGAAATATATTTTCATGTTCCCGGCTTAACAGTTATGCTAAAAATTCATGACTGGCCAGAATCAAATCCCAAGGTTGGCGACCGGCGGACCGACTCCAATTGTCCGACGGAAAAACGCCGTGACAAAGAAGAAAAGAAACGAGATGAGACAGCGGCGATGCGAGAAATTTGCATATCTCTAGGGCCAGAAGGAAGGCGGTTATTTAAGACCTGGAATGAGTATGAAGAGCAAAAAACCCGGCGTTCCCGGATTGCATCGCAAATCGATAAGTTCCAGGTAATCATTAAAGCAATTGAATACGAAACCAGCGGCGAGCCTGTTATTGCTCAGGAATTCATTGATGAGCACCTTGCTAAGATCAAAAATCAACTCTTAAGAAAATTATTAAGGCAAGCCATTAAATCGCTCGCCTGAAACGCAAAAGCATTAGCTAAGACTAATGCTTTTTTATTGCTCAATCTTAAACTCGAAGATTTACTATTGCGGCGCTTTTACTGGCAGTAAATTATCACCCAGCACTTTAAAATATCGGGAAACGCCAAGGGACGGACGAGCACTCATTGGTTCTCCCGGATTTCTGTCAGCATAATTAACTATTATCAGACCATCTTTTATTTCCGTAGATTGCGGAGCAATCCGGTCGCCCAGGAAAACTGTTTCTAATGACTTAAGCCCTTTTTTACTATCCAAAACTGCCGCGATATAAAAAAATGTACCGCTGCCGCCGGCCTCCTGGGTCAATAAGAAAGCTTGATCATCTCGCCCATCGCCATTCAAATCACCGCTGGCTCCATTGCCGAAGTAACGCGTGACAGCGGCATCGACGCTGCTGGCGGTATCACTCAACTGAGAGACACCGCCCACTAGAGAAACTGTCTGATGATCAATAATATATGTGGCATTGCGCACGTCTCGGATAACCGGCGCTTCGACATTCGGCACCATACTGCTTGTGTACCAGACCTGTATCGGCCAGAGATAAAGATAGGCGTTGCAACCGAGAATTATGAATATGAGAACTACTAGCAATATTACTTTTTTCATATTTACGCAGTCAAATTATTTCTCAAGTTCACTCTCCACTTTCTTAAGATTCTTCGCGGATAATTGCAATAGCTTCTTTTCTTCGCGAGATAATTCAATATTGATATCGCGAAGCACTCCGGCCGCTCCAATAACTACCGGCAAACTCAAAGAAACATCTTTAATACCAAACTTCCCGTCCACCGGATGTGAAACTGTAAAGACTGTCTTCTTATTGAAGATAACTGCTTTAACCAGCTTGGTGACGCCGGCAGCAATTGCATAATATGTCGCCTGCTTACCGGCAATAATAGCATAAGCGGCATTCTTGGCGTTCTTAAATATTTCGTCTTTCTCTTTACCCGTCAACTTCATGAACTTATCCAGAGGAGTACTGCCGACAGTCACCGCGCTCCATAAAGGCACTTCACTATCCCCGTGTTCGCCAATAATATAAGCGTGAAGGCTCTTCGGGTCAACCGACATCCGTTCGCCGAGCAAGAAGCGCAGCCGAGCGGAGTCAAGGATAGTCCCGGAACCGAAAATTTGCTTTTGTTTCTGCGGATACATCTTAACGGCAATATTTGTCAGGATATCGACCGGATTAGTTACCATAATAACGATAATTTCCGGATTTTGTTTAAATATCTGAGGCATCAATTCTCTGACGATGGCGGAATTCTTTTTTAAAAGATCAAGACGGGTTTCTCCGACTTTCTGTGAAGCACCACAGGTGATGATAACGATACGGCTGTCTTTTAAGTCAGAATATGATCCATCCTTAACCCGAGTATAGCCCAGAAAAGGCATAGAATGTTGTAAATCCATCGCCTGAGACTGGCTCAGTTTTTTATCAATATCTATTAAAGCAATTTCTTCCACTGAACCGGCGGCAATCAGGCTATAGGCAGTGGTGCCACCGACCATACCGGCTCCAATTATGGAAACTTTATTTCTCAACATATGTTTAAATTTAATTTAATTACTTCCCTATTTTAACATAATTCTCCGCGCTTAACTAAGTAGTCATTATTATATAAGGTTATTCAAAGATAAGCGTTATTTCCAGAGCGTCATCGTACTCCGGCAAACTGGAAGGATTATCTTTTTGTAAAATCAGCGACCCTTTACGGCTATAGATATCTTCCGCCACCTTAAACTCCAAACTGGCTGCAAAGGGCACGAATTCTTCTGTCATCCAGTTTTCTTGAGCGGTGGCTATTCCTTGGGCAATAATCAGCCCGTCCCAATCAGTCAAAACAACCGGAAAGCTGGCCTCAAAAAACCAATTACCGCGAGCTTGCCCCTTGATGATCAAAGGACTTTTCACTGTGCTACCCGGTAACGGTAAATCTAGTCTGATCATGTCATGATAAACCTCGCCGAGCTGGACGACGGACTCAGGCTTTTTAATCTCTCCGATCATATCTTGAACACTGGGGGCAGAGTTTTTGTCACCATTTATGACAGCTGACTGACTATCAGGCATAGGCTCAATTTTTTTAAGACTCAAAAAATACAGTCCGCCACCCACTAAGATTAGGCCGGCCAAGGCAATTAAAATTATTTTTTTCATATTACAGACTATTTAGGAATAAATTTTAGGGAAATAGAGTTAACGCAGTGGCGGATATTCTTCGGCGTTAGGTATTCGCCTCCGAACACGTGCCCGAGATGGGCGCCGCATATTGAACACGTGATTTCTGTCCTGGTGCCGTCCGCGTCCAATTCCCTTTTAACCGCTCCAGGGATTTCATCGTCAAAACTCGGCCAACCGCAGGTTGACGGAAATTTATCTTCAGAATTATATAAAGGCTGGCCGCATTGCCGACAGACATAGGCGCCAGCCGCGGTATTATCAACATACTCGCCGACAAATGGTGCCTCCGTACCTTTATCCAGAATAACGCGCTTCTCAGCGGGCGTCAGTTCATTAAGTTTATCCATATGCTTATAGTGCTAAATTATTCATGCCAAACTTTGTAAATCACCCCAGCTTTATCATCACTGACGTATAAGCTGCCGGCGGAATCAAAAACTAAACCGACCGGACGACCCAAAGCGCTCTTAGAGCTTAGCCAACCGGAAATAAAATCTTCCTGTCGGATAAGTTTACCCTCTCCGTCCAGAATTAAGCGCACAACTTTGTAGCCAGTCGGTGTGCTGCGATTCCAGGAGCCATGAAAAGCTACTAGTATATTATTCTGATACTCCTGAGGCCAAGCAGAGTCAGCGGGCACAAAGCTTAACCCTAAGGGAGCGGAATGTGCCTGGAGATCAATCTGACTAGCTTTCTCAAATGGCGCCTGACAAGGGTTGCGGAAGTAGGTGTTTTTGTCGAAGGTGGTGTCATGGACATTATTGCCATAGCAAATCGGCCAGCCAAAATTTTCCGTTTCCCGAGCCAATGGATCAATTATATTAATTTCATCAGGTGGTATATCGTCACCAATTAGATCACGGCCCATCTCGGTTGCCCAAATTTTCTGGTCGCGACTGTTTAAAACCATAAAAGCACTATTACGCAATCCTTTAGCCACAGGACGAAAATCACTGCCGTCCTTATTCAGAGAATACACAGATGCATAGCGCGGATCGCTCTCATGGCAAACATTACAAGTTGAACCAATGGAGACATATAAGCGCCCTTCTGGGCCGAATAATAAAGTCCGGGTATAATGATTGCCGCGAACCGGCAAATCCGCAATCTTATCCAAGACTCCGGGCAAGCCGGATTTTAAAACTGTTTTTGATATTTTTGTTTCTTCAGCAATAAACAAAACATTTGAGTCTTTAGGGTCAAAAGCCAAGCCATGCGGATTATTCAAGTCACTTAAAACCGTTTCCTGTTTTACCAAGCGCCCGTCTTTCATGGTTAGCTTGCTGACAATTCCCTGGCTGGTCTGACTCAGCCAGATATTGCCTTCGGAATCAATAGCTATTACCCGCGCGCCCGGCAAATCCTTGGCTAAAATGCCGATAGAAAAACCTGGCTGTAAACGCAAAGGCATTGGTGCTTCTGCTAATCCCACGGTCTTAACTACTTGACTTGAACTGGATGCGTTTTTCTTAACATCCTCAGAGCCAGGTACTGGCGGCACGACGCTAGAAATATCTAGAGGAACTGAACCGATAGCCGGACCCAGGCCGCGCAAGTTATGATAATAAAAACGCCAACCTAAAATAATAGCCATAGTAGCTAAGAGGCTGGCACTAACTCCCACGATCTTTTTTGTTTTGGGCTTCATATAATTGATATATAATTATATTATACCACATATTTTTGCTTGACAAACATTGAACAAATATTTAAGCTTTAAATAATCTCAAGGTAATTGATTAAGGCCCAAGAGCCATATCAAAAGGCAAAGAGCGTCCCGATAAAATATCGGGAAGATCCTTTTTCCAGAAAATATTTCTCTGGCTCATCAGGATTACACGTGCCATTAGTCACGAGTTTCTGGGGGCTGAGTTCAGCTCCCTTTTTTATAATAAAAAAGGCCATCTGCAAAAGATGGCCGCTATGAGATTCAATTGTCTTACTTTTTAATTGCCAAGAAATATAGGCCCTTGAACCAGCGCTGGTCAAAATAATACTCAGTGGTGAGGATGCGGCCGCATAGCCTGTCGTCAAGAACGGGCGCATACAGATGCATATTATCAGGATCAGACTGGTCATCACTAATGACAATATGTATGGCCGAGCCTAAAGCGATGATTGGAGCCCCTCTTTGCAATTCCGGAGCAGCGGCTGCCAGAGCTAAAAGTTCTGGCAAGGTAGCAGCCCGATATCCAGCCTTATCGAGGCTCGCCAAAGCGTTCTCGTGAGAGATATCTTCGGGAAACTTAAACAGCTGCACATGAACCTTAACAATCTTTTTTATGGGACAAACTAAAATTGGATAATACTCGGAGCTGATAAAATTATCAGCTAAGCAGAATTCAGCAGCTTTAATCATTTTCTCTAACGACTGAGAATAGTCAACTGTCAATTCTCCATTCACAAGCTGAGCGTGCGCATTAACTGCACCGCCTAACAATAAAAAGCAGGCAAAAAATACAATAAACTTTTTCATGTTTCACAAATTTAAAGGTAAATATTTAATTATTAATGAACTAACCACATTATCACAATACTGTGCATCTGTCAAACGTAGCTAAATTTAGTCAGCCAGGCGCCAATTAAAAATCCCTTGATTCCTGACCAGTTAGCAGGCAGGCTCAAGGGATATATAAACAAACTCAAACAGTGATCATGTGACGCTCAACTTCTCCGCTTTCGGTAATTGTAAGGAAGCCACAATGATGACCAGTCCAATCTCCGGAATTCCAATATTCAATCGTCCGACTGCCTTCTTGATGTCGACGTTCTAGACTTTCATGCGTATGCCCGCAAATAATAATATCGATGTGCTCGCTATAGGCATAATCAATGGCACCTCGGGCCACTAAATCAGACAAACGATACCACTTATTATAGAGACTATCAATTTTTCTAGTCAAGAAACGGGCACGAGAGTCAATTTTCTGCAGATAGAAAGCGAGTTTAGCAATAAAGTTACTAAGCACCGCGTTACGGAAAACAAAGCGGTCAAATTGATGGCCGTGTATGGCGCAGAACTTTTTACCGGCCATTTCCCAGCGGTACTCCCGTCTGCTTTCTATACCCAAAATCTCGCCAATAAAATCATGATCAAAAGGGTCATGATTACCAAGGATACGAATTACGCTCTTTCCCTCATGCTGTTTGCGCAACCGCTCCCGCAGATATTCAATGAGTTGGAACTGGTCCCATTTCATTTTTATCTTGTATGAAGGGGCCTTATCATCTTCAATTAGGTCGCCGACGATCAGCAGTATCTCATAATCAAAATTCTTCAGTGTTTCTAAAAGCAGCTTAGCCTGACAATTATCAGATCGTAAATGAACGTCAGAAATCACAATTATTTTTCTATTTTTCATGAGTACCTCACATTTTTAGGTTAAAGAACTTAACGATTCGAATATATCACAAAGGAATATCGATATCAAACACTTACTTACTCAAGTCAGGCGGATTAGCGCTTCCTCAGACTGTAGCTGGCTAAAAAGGTAGCTATAGGCATGGAGAGGATAACGCCAATACTGCCAACGAAAGTCCGGACAATTTCCGTACTAACTACTTCTGTGTTTATCAAGCGACTAAAAGTCAGGCCAGACTCCTGGTTTAAGACGAATAACAATAATAAAGGCAAAGAAGCGCCGGCGTAAGTCAAGAAAAGCGTGTTGGTAATAGCACCTAAATGCGTATTGCCGATTTTATAGGCTAAGCTAAAAACTTTTTTCGGTGGCAAAGCGGGATTAGCTTCTCTAATCTGCTCCACTGCTTCAATTTGACCAACAATGATATCATCTAGTACTCCGATAGCTCCAATAATAAAGCCGGCCAGCATCAAGCCTTGAAAATTTATAGTGGCCTTCCCAGCGCCAACCAGAAACATCGCTTCTTCCTGAGACAAGCCAGATAATTTGGTCAACTTGGTGAACAGGACTGACAGTCCTAAAGTCACACACAATGATACTAGAACTGAGGCAATCGCCAGATGCGATTTACGGCTAAAACCTTCGGTTAGATATATTATTAGAGTCAGGATGGTTAGACCGCCGACCAGGCTGATCAAGAATGGGTCGCGCCCGCTTAAAATCTGCGGCAGTATGAACTTAATAATCACCACAAAACTCAGAAAGAGGCCAAGAACCGCCATTAGGCCTTTGGTGCGGCCGACCACCAGTATGGCGATGAGAAATATGATAAACAAAAGATAAATATAGCCGCTCCTGACAAAATCCACGATATAAAAGCTGGCCACTCCACTTTCATCAATAAAAGCATCCACATAAACATTGTCACCAATCTGATAGAAACTGATATTATTGACCTCAACTTCGGAGATACCATTATAGATAATTTCCTTCCCTTTCCAGTCACCATCCAGACCAATTAATTTTACATTCTGCTGTTTGAACTTAGTCCCATCCTCGCGATTCTTTTCGGCGACTTGCAAAATCTGCACAACCTCGGCCTTAAAAGTCTGAGAATGTTCACCGACTGGTGCGGCCTGGGAAGCAAAGGGGGAAATAATAGCTACCACAGCCATGATTGTCAGAAAATAGCGCAAAAATTTTATATTCATAGTAAACATATTATACCTATCTATGATATTTCTTGGCTAAGGCCAGCTCGCTTTCAATAGCGCGTCTTTCGTGCGCCTTATTAGCCACTGAAGTAACAAAGCTAAGAATGACGCCGACACCGGAGAAGATGTAAAAGACCGTAAAGAGTTTGCCGATATCGGTTTTCGGAACCATATCGCCATAACCGACGGTAGTTAAAGAAATAGAACTGAAATAAAAAGAATCCAGCCAGCTCCAATGCTCAATCCGGTGATAAAAGGCCGTGCCAATCAGTAAGATGATAATGACAAAAAATAATAAGCTGCGAAACTTAGCGTCTTTCATGCCATGGATGAATGTCCCAAAAAAATGAAAGATATTACTGACAATAATAGACATAAGTTTATATAAATTTAAAGCCCCGCGATTGACAGGGCTTTAAAATTTATCATATTAACTGATAAAGACATCCTGTCAGACCTTATTTGAAAGTTAGGTCGAAGTATGACAAGAAGACGATGCAAGTGGCAATAATACCCGCCAAAAAACCAGACAAGGAAGAGGCTAAGGCGCGGCCCAATCTCCATTTGAATGACTTAGTATCGCGTGAAACAAAATCATCGAGAACTTTTTCCATATTAATATATTATTAATTAGATTATCTATTGTTTATATCTTAGCATACCGGCGCTCTGACGTAAAATTACACCTACTGGAGCATGAAATATTTATTCAGAGCGGCGCGCGTGGCCGGACCGACATAACCGAGCGCTTCAATACCGGAAATAGTTTGGAACTTTCGTACGCCAGCGGCGGTAGCAGGTCCGAAATGCCCTGTTAACACCGTACTGGCTGGAATATAGCCCCAGCATTGTAATAGTTTCTGTAGAGGCAAGACGTCTAAGTCATTACTGCCAATATTCAAGAATCTGGTAAAGACGGTGTTTGACCGGCACTCCGATTTTATCACTGTTGAGCTGGCGGTCTCTACCGGCATTGGCAAGACCGGCTCAATAACAGTAACCGCAGCGTCGCCCGTACAAAAATTCTGATTATCATTTAAGTTAAAGGTAATGGGACTGATAGGCGCTAGACTGGAATCTGACCATAGAGTAATATTGTCCTTCAAAATATTGCGCGCATAGACCTTAAGCTTAATCTGATGATGCCAACGGGCTGATGACGGGAAGGCGGAAGCGGTGATTTTCGAACAATTTTTGGTATTTATTTGCACGATAACATCGGAGTAATTATTATCCAGCCCCTTATCTTCAAAATTCACTACCAAAGAGCCATCAGGTAAATTAGTCTTCTTGGCCCACCTGGCCTGGTCCATGTGCCGCTCAGAGCCATCTGGATTAATGATGTATAAATCATAGATCAATTGACTACAATCAACACTGCAAACCGCTGGCTCTACCGGCATAGGTATTTCTATTTTTACTGGTTCTTGAGCTGCGCAAATCTTGCCATTATCATTCATGTTAATAACTGCCGGATTAGCTTGAGCTAAATGTGAATCCGCCCAAATAACCGTGTCATCTTTCAAGACCCCCTGATAAAAAATCTTAAGCTTAATCTGATGACTCCAACGGGCAGTCGACGGCAAGACAGAAACTGTGATGTTTGAGCAGTTCTTAGTATTGAGTTGAACGATAACATCAGAATAATTATTATCCAAACCCTTATCTTCAAAGCTGACAATTAAAGTGCCATCTGGCAGCGTCGTTTTCTTAGCCCATCTGACCTGATCCATATGACGCTCAGAACCGTCAGGGTTGATGATATATAAATCATAGGTCAACTTACTGCAGTCGACGCTACAACTCTCCTGTTCCACTGGCTCAATAACAAGAGCATTTTTAACCGCAATCACAGCCGAGACAATAGAAGACTGGACGCCGTTACCGTTGCGAAACTTAGCGTAAACAGTTCTATTTCCTAAACCTGGCAGCAGCGTCCAAGGTTTAGACGTAGCCAAAGTTTCCCAATTAGTAGCTGTAAATGATGGATCATTAGAGATAGCCATCTGGGTGGCGTTAGTGGCAGAGATGTTTAAAATAACATTACTGACGGATGTTTCCGTTGCACCGTTGTTAATCTTAATCTGACCGCTCACCACCACCTGAGGAATAAATCCGCCGCCACCACCTCCGCCACCGCTCGTGACAACTGGAGGCGTTACCGGAGGAGTGACTATACAGCTATCAGTCATTTTTACTTGAAGGCGCAAAATAACCTGGGCGCCAGTGCCGGTCATAGTCACGACATTGGTCGGACAACTCGGATCAATTGTGTAATCATCGGATCCGGAAACTTTTGTCACCTTGAAGAATCGAGAAGTGTTATTTGTGCGGAAAGTCACATTCGAAGCATTATCCAGAGTAATATCGATGTAGTTCGATTCGACAAAGAAATTAGTCGCTTGCCCGCCGCCATCGGCAGTGATTGTCACTAGCACCGCCGTGTCCGCAGTCTGTAGTTCAAAATTAACCAGATCAGAAATTTGGACATCATTAACCGCTCCAACTGACCATGGTAGACACAATATGATAGCCGCAATGGCTGCTATTTTTTTTATAGACTTGAAATAATTCATGGTATTAGCTTTATTATTGCAATCTCGTAATCGTCACTTTAGCACTGGTATTAGTCGTCGCGGCCCCAGTCGGTCCGCCAGTCGGTGAAGTTCTGAGAGTAAGATCGCCAGCCGCACCGGCACCAGTACGATTGCCAGTGAACTGCAAGACTAAATTCTGACCAGTGGTGGCACTAACAATAAAAGTAGTAGTCATATCTGTTAAATGCGAGCCGGCATCACGCAAGGCTTGAGTCGCGTGTGAGCCAGCCACTTCAGTGCCGTTGAAAGTGGCGCGCAATTGTCCGACAAAGGTGGTATCCGCTCCGCCGTTTTGCATAATAGCACCTACCGTGACTAAGTATAAGCCAGTGGCATTACAAGTGAAGTTAGCGGTACCGGCAGTATGAGTCCAGCCGTTGAGCTGAGCATTAGCCCCGAAGGTAATTCCCTGCCAGGTATTTAAGGTTGCTAAAGCCTGAGTAGTGGTGGCGTAAGCGAAAACATAATTTGAGCCAGTAATACCATTCCCCCAAGTCGGAGCGGAAGAGCCGTTAGACTGCAATACTTGACCGGCGGTACCGGCTGCAGTCTGCGCTAAAGTGCCGTCAGTGGCATTGGTATATAAGACGCCCCATTGGGTCGTTAACCTACCGATCTTCACGGCATCTAAAGCGGATCCAATTGTGATTGTGTCAGCAACCGTATTATTGGTACCGATATTAATAGTATTGCCAGCTGTACCAGTGCCGATATTGATAGTTTTAGCATTATTGCCTGTGCCTAAATTTAAGGCGCCAGTTGTGCCAGAATCAAGGTTTAAAGCAGTGGCTGCGCCAGATGAAAGCGTACCGGTGCCGGCGAAAGTCATACCAGTGGCAGAAAATCCAATCGTATCAATTGAAGCTACGCCAGTCAAAGCGCCCGCAGTAGTTACATTCAAGCCACCACTCGAAGTTAAGGAGAAGGTACCTGAAGCATTACCGATAACAGTATTACCAGTACTACTGGCGTTGAGATTAAGCGGCGAACCGATTAATGAAAGTAGGTTGGCGCCGGTATTAATCGAAGATGCCGATAAGCCAGATAAAGCTAAGGCTCCAGAAGTGCCGGTCAAATTTATCGCTCCAGTAGTTAATGTTAAACCGTTAGAAGCAGTTAACAATTGAGTCGAAGTTAAAGCTCCGTTATTAGTGGTAGTGATACCCGTCCGGCCAATATTGACGGCCGTAGCATTCGCCGTGCCGAGATTTAAAGCAGCGGCAGAGTCAACGGTTAAAGAGCCGGCAGCCGTTGACCAATTAGCAGCGGCCGCACTCGTGATAGTTAAGGCGCCAGCCGAAGTGGATAGAGTCGAGGCTGCACCGCCAGTCAGAGTCAAAGCACCTCCCGAGGTAAATTGTGAAGCGGCCGTTGGAGTCAAATTAACAGACCCAGCGCCAGAGACATTGAAATTGCCTGAAGCTAAAGTATAAGCGATATTAGTCGCCCCAGCCGTCGTAATAGTCGC
>VFKX01000082.1 GCA_009885285.1 Candidatus Falkowiibacteriota bacterium | reverse complement strand
GGAGGCAGGAAGTGCATCTCAATCAGGTTCGCTCCCGCTCCTTCACAGGCCTCACAACGCCCGCCAGGACGATTGAAAGAGAAACGACCGATAGAATACCCGCGTTCACGAGATTCTGGCAAGGAGGCAAAGAAATCACGGATGGGTGTGAAGATGCCGGTGTAGGTCGCTGGGTTGGAGCGAGGCGTGCGGCCGATGGGCGATTGGTCAATGACAATAACCTTATTAATATATTCTACGCCCTTAACTTCTTTGACGTGCTCGAGCTTAGCCTTACCAGGGCGGTTCTTAATGTGAGTGATGTTTTTATAGATGACATCATAGAGTAAGGATGATTTGCCACTGCCGGAAACACCACTGATGCCGACCAGACGGCCGAGCGGAATATCGACATTGAGATTCTTGAGGTTATTGGCATAGGCGCCCCTGACTTTCAAAGCACCGTGGTTCTGTTCGCGGCGGCGGTTGGGGATAGAAATTTCTTTCAGGCCGCTGAGATATTGCAGGGTTAAAGATTTAGTTTTAGCCGCTTTATCCTTATCTTGGTATTCTTTTAGTAATTCTTTAGTCGCACCAATAGCTACCACTTCTCCGCCGTGCACGCCGGCTAAGGGTCCAAGATCAACAAAATAATCTGATTCCATAATTGTCCGTTCATCATGCTCAACGATGATGACGGTGTTATGCTTATCGCGTAACGCTTTTAACGTATCAATTAAGCGGTCGGTATCACGTTCATGCAGTCCGATGGTCGGTTCGTCGAGGACATAGAGGGTGCGCGAGAGATGAGAGCCTATCTGGGAGGAGAGGCGGATGCGCTGGGCTTCACCGCCGGATAAGGAATGCGCTTCGCGTTCCAGAGATAAATAATTAAGCCCGACTTTCAGTAAGAACTCTAGACGGCTAACAATTTGAATAACGACGCCCTCAGCAATAGTTCGCTCACGCTTTGTCATCTTCTCATAATAGGCATTAAAGAAGGCTAGCGTTTTTTTGAGTGGCAAAGCGCAGACAGCGGCGATATTCTTATTATTTATACGCACGGCTAAGGCCTCGGGACGCAAGCGCAGACCGTGGCATTCCGGGCATTTTTCTTCGCTGAAGAAATTAGTCCGGCCGAGTCCGGTACATTCTGGACAAGCGCCATGGGGCGAATTGAAAGAAAAGAGACGGGGTTCCACTTCCGGGAAAGAAAAATTGTCATTGGGACAGGTCCAATTCGAAGATAATAAGAACTCTTGGTCTTGAAACTTGGCAATCAGTAGCCCCTTACTGTATTCCAAGGAATTCTCCACCGCTTCAAAAAGACGGGTTTGATCGTTTAACATCACCTTATCAACCACAATATCAATATCATGTTTCTGTCTGGGAGCGAGTTTAATCTTTTCCCGCAAGAAATGCATTTTGCCGTCCACTCGCGCTTCGGAGTAGCCGAGGTTGAGGTAATTATATAACAGTTGGTAATATTCACCTTTGCGGTCGCGAATGACGGGCGAGAGGATGGTCACGTATTCCTCCTTCATATCAGTGCCACGGTTAATAATGATGTCCACCATTTCTTCCACGGTCAGCTTCTCAATCTTGGTGTCGCAGAGGGGGCAATAGACTTCTCCCACGCGGGCATACAGGACGCGCAGATAATCATAAATATCGGTCAGGGTGCCGACAGTCGAGCGAGGGTTGTGCGACAGAGCTTTCTGGTCAATGGAAATAGAAGGTGCTAGGCCGATCATCTCATCAACATCGGCCGGTTTCTTTTGGCCCAGAAATTGGCGCATATAGGGCGATAAGGATTCGACGTACTGTCTCTGCCCTTCGGCAAAGATGGTATCAAAAGCCAGCGACGACTTGCCGCTCCCAGAGACGCCGGTAATAACCGTCAATTCATTATGCGGTATTTCCAGACTGATATTTTTGAGATTATGGGTCCGCGCGCCGCGGATAATCAAGGTCTCTTTCTTATTATTTGACATATTTTAATATTTATCGTAATGTTTGGCTAGTTATTTTAAATCAATGAATATTACCTTAAATTTCTAAAAAAGAACAGCATGGACAGGATTATAAGTTTTATCTTTAACAGGTCGGATGTCGGCATCGTTAGAACGATCAGCTTAGGGTTAGCGGGTATTATTTCCGCTCTGATTTTTATCATCTGCACGATAGCCGTCGGTCAACTACCTTCACCTCTCGTTTTAGCCGCTATAGCCGCCTCATTCCTACTGTTAGTTGGTCTCTTTAGATGGGCTGCCTGGCAATTGATAGGCAAGTCTAATCGATTTTAGAGAAATTCACACAACGCAATGAGAATTATTAAGATTAAGCCAGTGATTTAAAGCTGGCTTTTTTATTAACAAATTGGCCATATTGACAATTATCGTATATTCTGATAAGAATATAGGTAATAGTCATATTACACGATAATATAGATATTGACAAGAACTTTAACAATCAATCGGGCAAGGAGGCCTAATATAATGAAAACTGGATTATTATTAATGTTATTTGCCTTTTTTATGGCAGTTGTAAGTGTGCAGGCACAAGTAGTTGAACAGGAAAATATCTTTGCAGCCCATGTTTATCAAGTCGGACCAAAGATATATCCTCGCTTTTCAGTTAGCGGTCAGTCGATATACAAATCAGGTTGGGGTGTATACGCTTTAGCAGAGTATGGTAAATCAATTGCATATCCGGAATGGGTAACCAAAGGTTATGTTTTAAAAGAAACATTTAATATCAGCCTTAATGCCGGTGTTAGTTATGACTTTCATGATAGTGGTTGTGGTGACGGAAAAATAGTGGCTGGTGTTGGGTTCGGGACTGGTAAGTCATACTTGGGTCCATTCCTGGCAGTAGCTCTTCAGAAAGGAAATTTTTCTTTGGACGCAAAAGGAGTTTATGCTGTGCTTTCTCCCTACCGGTCTAATTACTCCCAGGAGATGGTTGACCTACACGGTAATCATCTGGTTTACGTCCAGGGATTTGATCCAAATAGCTGGTATCGAGCTTCCCTTTCCTATGATTTAAGTAAGAGTTTTAAAATCGGGGTAATATCGGAAAGATTCTACGCCACCGGACTGCACTTGGATTATAAGTTAATTATCCGCGGCGAATCTGTTCAGGGCTTACAGTTCAGGACTATCTTCGGACGCAATCTGGAAATTGATCAGAATTGTTTCGGATTTGGAGTCTCAATGAGTATTTAATAGTTAAGTGAGAATAAGCCTTTTCTTTTCAGAAGAGGCTTTTTTATTACCTTATCAATAACGACATCAATAGCATGCTTATGCCGCGGAGCGAGCCCCCGCGGATAATCAGTTTTTCTTTATTATTCTTTAACATATTGACAGATTTTAGTAATCATGATAATAATAGTAGTATCAGTAATATTACTATACTTTATTAATATTGCTAAGCTCCTTGAGGGGCTGAAGAATATATAATAGCAATGCTCTTTGACAAAACATTTATTAGTTAAATATCGGCTGAATTTTTTTTGCGTAAATTTCAGCCTATATTTAACTAATAAATCAATAGAAATGAAAAATAATTTAATAATATCACTTATCCTTATTATTGCTTGGCAATTAATGGGGACGGCTATGCAAGCGCAGGAAACCGGAGCTGATCAGAATATTCCTAAAATACAGAATATTTTCGGCACTGATCTGTATAGGTTAGGATCTCAATATTGTCCTCGATTTTCGTTCGAGAGACATACTGTTTATCAGTCAAAACTTGGTGTTTTTGCTCTGTTTGAATTTTCAGAATTGGTAAAATACCAGAAATGGTATAACCAGGGGTATACTCTCAGTAACTATTTTTTTCCTTCTGCCAATCTGGGGATTAGCTATGATTTTAAAACTCAGGCCGGAGTGATAAAAGTTTTCGCCGGCTTAGGCGGAGGGATGTGTAAGTTATATATCGGGCCGATGGCCGGAATCTATATTAATCAGGAAAAGTGGTCCTTTAAGGCCATGGGATTATACTCTTTGGCAACAGCTTATCGGGCTGATTATTCTGAGGACTACATTATTGCCCAAGGAGAGCAAAACGTCGTCTATATCAGAGGGTTCGATCCGAACTCTTGGTATAGGTTCTCAGCTAAATATTCTTTAACTGAAAACCTGAAACTAGGAATTATTTCCGAAAGATTTTACTCAACAGGCTTAGTGGCAGAGTATGAGATTAACCGCTATCCATCGGCCGGCTTAACGCTTAAGACAATCATCGGAAAAAACTTGGAGATAAATCAGAATTGCTACAATATCGGCCTGAGCATAAATTTCAAATAACTCGGACAAAAAGGATATGAAGATAAACCGTCACTAATAATGACGGTTTTTTATTACCTTAAAGAAAAGGATTGGGGTCGGTAAAAGTGATGCGCGGCGTATGGTTGCAAATAGTGTCAATCGGAGTGCCATATTTCTGGTTATAGATAAAGTCTACAGAGCAGAATAATGCCTCAGAATAATTAAACCCCAGAAGCTCGCTCACTGCCTTAACATCAGTTTCTGACTTCCCTTCCACTTCTACGTATGGTTCAAGATATGGCCATTCGTCAATAGTCACTTCGACATCATTAATGGTCCATAATTCGCGGCGGGTCTCTTGATAGGCCTTGTGCTGCGCCCCCAGTGTTTCCAGAAGCATAACGCCTTGCTCGAAGTTATCTATCTGCAGGCAGATTTCTTTCTGGTCTTCAATCTTATCGCCATCAATAATCTTGAGGCTCATGGTAATTTTATCCCCTTCATCGCGGACACGGAGCCAGCTACTGGGAATCTCGTGGCCGCTAGGTAAACCAAAGACGGTTCGCTTCATTAAGAAATCCGGCTTTATCAGTTTAGCGCCGGCAGCCCGGAGGCGCCCCCTGATTTCGTCGCGTTTAACGTCTAAGAAGGTAGCTTCATATTCGATATCCATAGTTTTCATAGATTTATCATTGACATATGCCATCGTTTATTGTATGATGGCTGATAGTTATTTAAAATATAGTATTAACTAAACATTAGAAAATAATGGAAGATATTCAGATCAAGCCAGTCAGTCCGCAGGAGCAAAAAAGGTTTTGTATTAAGGGAATAATTAGCACCACCATAGCAATTATCATTACCCTTTTAATTATCCGATACAATACGCTATTGGATGAAACCGAGATATTTATTTTCTATGCCATTGTCAGTGTTTTAGCCTTTTTGGAAGTATTATTCATCCTTGCCTTAACCGGAAATCAAATGATGAGTAATCATAACCAGATGAAGAAATAAAAAAATCATTAGCCATCGTTTAACCGCGGTGGCTTTTTTATTGGTATATTTTCCCGCTCCGGAATCTGGCGACAAGTAGTGCTGTGCCTTCAAATAATGGTGTAGGTAGATTATCTAAATCAAACCACTGCCAGGCAGTGAACTTATCGGGCTCCATAGTCTTGGGCTGACCGGATACAGACTTTGCCAAGAAGCCGATATTGACGTAATGCTTGTCCCGGTCAAGAGCGCCGAGTTCATCAGCGACGGAGATTAGCTCTAAGTCGGTTACATCGAGATTCGTTTCTTCCTTAGTTTCGCGGATGGCGCCAGCAACCATCGTTTCTCCGAAATCCAGGTGCCCTCCGGGAAAACACCAGGCGCCCAGG
>VFKX01000065.1 GCA_009885285.1 Candidatus Falkowiibacteriota bacterium | reverse complement strand
GATCTCGGCCCCGAAGGCGGGGAAGAAGGCGGACGTTTAGTGGTTGCCGGCGCTCCAGAGGATATCGCCAGAGAAGAAGAAAGTATTACCGGTAAGTACTTAAAAGAATATCTTAAATAGTTATCTCAAATAATATGAGTCTGTCTGTCATGATGGCGTTTGGAGCGATGGTCTGCTGGGGGGTCGGAGATTTTTTAATTCAGAAAGTCGGCAAAATCTTGGGAGCGGTCGGCACTATCTTCTGGATAACCTTATTCAGCTCTTTTGCCCTTCTGCCTTTCGTTATCCATGACTTGCCGGCCCTAACTTGGGAGAATATAGGAGTCTTGAGCATCCTGGGAGTTATCGGCTTCTTTGGCGCCTTCCTCCATATCCGAGCCTTAAAGATCGGAAAGTTATCAGTCGTGGAAATTATCATCTCTATTGAACTGCCACTCACCATCATGCTGGGCATTATCTTTTTTGCGGAAAGCCTGAACCTGACGCAAATTATCCTCATCTGTCTGCTCTTTATCGGTGTCATCATGGTATCGATAAATTTCAAAAATGTCCGGCGGAAAGATTTCTTTGAGAAGGGATCACTACTAGCATTGCTCGCCGCCGTCATGATCGCCATGATGAATTTCCTAACTGCCTTTCAGGCTAAAGAAATTAACCCGCTGCTGGCCCTCTGGTTTCCGTGGCTGGTCAGCGGCCTGATCACTTGCGCATATCTTGCCAAGCGCCGGCATATTGGAGTGCTGGTTAAAGCCTGCCGTAGTCACTGGCAGTTAATAGCGGCCATGGTGGTTATCGATACAGCCGCCTGGGTCTTTTATGTATTGGCTGTTTCTAAGGCGGAATTATCTATCACGGTTGCCATTACCGAAAGCTTCGTGGTGATCGCTTTTTTTCTGGATATTATCTTTAATAAGGTTAAAGTCAGTAAGATTCAGTATGTGGGAGCTGGACTGGCCATCGCTTGTAGCTTGTTGATTGGACTATTGAGCAAATAAAAAGGCCTTAATACAATGAATGTACTAAGGCCGTATGGAATTGTCGTTTGTCTGGGTGACATATCCCTGGAGGCTCTAGCTTCCTCTTGGCTCTCCGCTTTAATATAAGTGGGGACGAACTACCCGATATTAGTTTTATTTGTGTTGACCGGGAAAATCTAAATGAGCATTTATGCTCTATTTTCTAGCTTTTTTGAGGCATGCAATGCCTATGATCTAAATCTCATAACCCTTTTTTTCTAAGGACCGAACTGCTATTTTTTCTTAGAAAAACTTCTAATAATAAAATAACCAGTCCTTACGTTTATGTAGATATATTATCACATAACTTAAATCTTGTCAATAGACAAAATAAAGCCGCATCTTGTGGATACGGCTAAGAGATTTGAGTGCTTGTTATATTAAGCTAATTTGACCAAACATTGAGAGAAAATATATAATCATAGCGATATAATATATAGCGTAAGATATAATATCATATTTGCCATCGATTGTTACAGGAACACCTGTCGAAACAACAGCAAGTAAGGAGGCTGGAATGGCAGCGCCGGGAGCGTTAGCAACGATAGATGCCACAGCGAGGACAGCGGCTACAATCATGGCGACTAAATCTACATAGCTTGAATCGTTATCTATAAGAACTGATATCGTCATTAATATAAGTGACAGAATGGCCACGATGAGCACAAAAGAGGTTTCCTGTTCTTGATCAACCTTCTTTATAAAGGCAATATTCTTCTTTTCGCTTTCATATTTAATTCCTTCTCGCTGAATTGAGACAGATTTTGTAAATAATCCTGTCATGACGAATTCCTTACTCTTATGAGCAAAAATAAACTTATCAGGGTTGGCCATCGCCAGAGTCAATAAATTTTCATATTTATCTACTCCGACATCACACGTTATTCCAGTTTCCGCTGGATTATAACTAACTGAATATTTTCCTAATTCATCCTTAGTTAGACGCCCTTGAGCGTTAATAGCACTAGCTGCAAGCATTGCTACACTTATCAATAAAAATAGAACACTTTTCATTTTTCTTTTGTATTTAATTGTTTAAGAACTGAATATTCGTTTTTTACTCTCCTTTCGGGAATAATTAGCTATAAGCTATCATTTATAGTTGATTATGTCAGTAGTGAAAAATAAAGCCGCATCTTGTGAATGCGGCTACGAAAAATTTGTTTTTCCCCTTAAGTTATAATTTCTAGTGGATATTACTGATTTCGGCTGTTGTCTTAACCCTGATGTTAAGGGAGCGGAAATACTAATCCTTTTTTTGTTTTTACTTTCTACGCAGTCCTACCTGGTAATCAAAACTCAGTTAATGAGAATTACATGATTACGTGTCCGGCTTTTTAGTAGAGGAAGTAATCCATTTTGGGGAATTCTTTAGATTTTAAGGTTAAACCTTGCTTATTCTGCTCTCATTTGCGAATGTTTTTTAGTAGCCCAACGCGTAACTACTATGACAGAATATTATCACATATATTAACACTTGTCAATAGATAATCAAGATAACTGCTATTAATAGCTAAATTTATGTCTAATTTTACAGAAAATGTCTATAAAATCTGCCGTCTGATCCCGTCTGGGAGGGTTTCCACTTATCAGGCCATAGCCAAAGCCCTGGGTCAGCCAGAAGCCTCCAGAGCAGTCGGCAATGCCTTGAACAAGAATCCCTATGCCCCAGAAGTGCCATGTCATAGAGTCATCCGCTCTGACGGCCAAGTAGGAGGCTTCGCTCACGGCTCCGTTCAAAAAACTGCTATACTGAAAGAGGAGGGAATAATCATCCACCAAGGTAAAATAGATTTAAAAATATTTTATTATGAACCCAAATCTAAAAGATAAGTTAAAAACGATTCCCAAGCAACCTGGGGTCTATTTTTGGCTGGATAAGGATAAGAATATTCTCTATGTCGGCCGGGCGACAGTTTTACGAAATCGCCTCAGCCAATATTTTCTGAAAAACATTGATCCGCGAATTGCCGAGATGGTTTCCCAGGCGCGGGATATAAAATTTGAAGCTACGGAAAGCTTACTTGAAGCGATAATTCTAGAAGCCAAATACATTAAGCAATATTGGCCGAAGTATAATATCGTTGATCGCGACGATAGGTCATTTATTTACGTAGTTATTCCCAAAACAGATTTTCCAAAACCGCTCATTGTCCGCGGCACTGACCTAAAGAAATTTCCGGAAACAAAAGCGAAAGTCTTCGGTCCCTATCAATCCTTCCATCTCATTGCTACAGCCCTGCGATTAATCCGCCATCTCTTTCCTTATGGCACTTGCGCTCCGGCCGGTTCAGCTAGCAACCCCCATGGCAAAGCTTGTTTCGATTATCAAATCGGGTTATGTCCCGGCGCTTGCGTGGGAGTGATCACTAAACAGGATTACCAAAAAAATATTGATGACATTATTCTTTTATTATCTGGGGAAAAGAAGCGTTTACGTGCCAAATTAGCCAAAGCCAATCCGGACAAGGCGCGGGCTTTGCAACACTTGCAAGATGTGGCTCTTTTAACCCGTGAAGATGACCTGGGAGAGAGAAAGGTTAATCGCCTGGAAGGCTATGATATCAGTCATCATGCCGGCAAGGAAAGTTATGGCTCGATGGTGGTTTTCGAAAACGGGGAAGCGAACAAAAATGAATACCGCTTGTTTAAAATAAAAGAGGCGCCGGCCGGCGACGATGAACGGGCGCTCAGTGAAATGCTTCTGCGCCGCTTCAAACACGCGGAATGGACCACTCCCGATCTCATTATGATAGATGGCGGCACGCCGCAAATCAGTTTCTTGTCCCGCGCCTTTAAAGCTAATAATATTAACGTGCCGCTCGTCGGCATTTCCAAGTTCGGCGGCGACAAGCTCGTCTTTACGCCTGATACAAAAAAACCGATGCGTGAGCTGGCGGAGAATATTAAGCCCACTCTCTTGAAATTGCGGGAGGAAGCCCATCGCTTCGCTAATAGAGGGCGGTTAGCCAAGAAGATTGCCTAGCTGATAAATAAACTTGTCGTTCATTTATTATTTAATTATTCTTCAGCCATGGTTTGTTAGATTAAAATCATTATTAAATTAGTGATTTAAATAACAAATCTATGAATAAGGATTTTCTAGACAAACAGATTAATTATTGGCTATCGAGCGCCGAACATGATTATGAAACCATGCTCAGCTTATTTAACAATAAACGCTATTCGGATGCTTTATTCTACGGACATCTAATACTAGAGAAAGCATTAAAAGCGGTAATAGTTGCAGAAGCCGAAACCATGGCGCCGCTAATCCATGATTTGACAACCTTAGTGGAATTAGCGAAAATAGAAATAGAAGGTGAAGAACAATCTCTATTAGCCACAGCAAACCGATTCAATATCAAGTCACGCTATCCCGACTATAAATTGAATTTTTATGAAACCTGTGACTACTCCTATATCATTGCTTATCTTGATAGAATAATCTTTTTTTACAAGAAAATATGTCGACATCCGAAGCTAAGCTAATCGTCCAAAAATTTGCGGATCATCTGAAAAGCAATAATTATCCCCTAAAATCAGTCTATCTTTTCGGTTCTTACGCTCGCGGCGACTTCCATAAATGGAGCGACATCGATGTGGCCGTGGTATCCACCAAAGCGATTCCTATTCGAGAACAGATTGAGGAGGGAGCAGCCCTCCATCTGCTTAGCCATAAAATCAATAACATGATAGAACTTCATTACTTTAATGAAGTTGACTTCAACGACGACGGCTCACCCTTGGCCTATGAAATCAGGCGCACCGGCATCAAAATTGCCTAGTCCGGTTAGCTAATTACTTTGCTTTGCGATATAATCTAAAAAGAACTCTTATTTAATTAATAATAAACTCTATGCAGAAGACTTACGTCTATCTCACCACTCTCGGCGTCTTAGCTGTCGCCGCCATCGTCATCGTCGCTCTAGTCATGACGAATAAAACCAACGAGCAAGACCGGTTCTCAGTCACCGGCTCGGGTACGGTTTACGCTAAAGCTGATATCGCTAATTTAGAAGTAGGGTTAAGAACCGGCGTTAAGGCCACTGCCGCTGAAGCAACAAAGGACAGCACTGATAAGATGAATGGTATTATCGGAGCAGTTAAAACGCTAGGTGTCGAAGAAAAAGACATTAAAACCAGCGGTTATTCTCTGAACCCGGTCTATAACTGGACAGAGAATAAGGGTCAGGAATTAACTGGCTATGAAGTGACTCAGAATGTTTCCTTGAAAATTCGCGACTTAAATATCATTGGTGATGTGATTGCCAAGACTACCGAAAAGGGAGCCAATCAAGTCGGCAATATCAGCTTCACTATCGACGATGAATACGAACTGAAAAACCAGGCCAGGGAATTAGCTATTGAAAAAGCTAAAGAGAAGGCGATGATGATTGCTGAACAGGCTGATATGAAGCTTGGGGAAGTTAAAAGCGTGTATGAAAACTCCCAGCCAATGATCAGCCCGATGAGTTATAGCAACGCTAAGATGGATTTGGGGGTAGGAGGATCTACCATGGAACTATCCGCTCCTTCAATCCAGTCAGGACAGAACGAAATCAAAGTTGAAGTCACCTTGGTTTACGAGGTAAAATAAGCAACTTTATAATAGCTTTAAAAAAACCGCTCTTTAATATAGAGCGGTTTTGTTTTGTAACCATTTTCTTATCGAACTTTCTGATAAATAAGGCAGTTCAGATAATATGATAGCATGCTTTGACTGGTAACCACGTCGTCTTTATTTAAGCCGGCGGCCATAAATTCTGCAACGGTATTAACGCCTGAAGCTACTCCGATGAACTCAAGCAAATTACCTTGCTCGCGGGCATTTTTCACAGCCTGAAAATCATACTGGATAGTGTCACCGAAATACGTAATATCTCTCGCGGCCAAACCATGATTATTAGCCCAAGCTAATAGAGGATCAAAAACCTCAGCTTGTGGCTTATGTTTATCATGATCACTAATAGTCTGAATAAAATCAAAGAGCTGAGCATCGAGGCCGATCTTATTCAAGCAGAACTTTAAGCTGGAACTGTCTCGACTAGTAATAATAGCCAGCGAGAAACCAAATTTACTTAAAACGCTTAACACGTCCCGCAGGCGACAATCAATGGCTAGTTGCTGCACATGAGCTTTCTTAACCGCCTCCTGAAAACGCTCCAAATCACCAAAGGTGGCTCCCAAAGCGTGACAAATTTCTGCACACAAGTCATTGACGCGCATGCCCCAACGGGCCCGCAAAAATTCGTGAGAAACAGGCAGAAGCTCTAAATCATGCAGAATCAAATTCATCCGATTAAAGCCGGTAATTGTATTATTAATTATCACACCATCAAAATCAAAACAGAGAATGGTGTCTTTTGTCTGTGCCTTCATATACTAGTATTAAATTGTTTAAGAACTATACATTTATATCAAAATTACTATACCGCCCAGTAATAGTCAATCAGTCTTGACATATCCTATAAATCTGCTAATATACTTACATAACAAAATATTGCCATAGACAGCCAGCCTTTCCTAAAGATGCGAATCTTTAAGACTATAAGCCTTGCCGAGGTATCAATACGCTAATATTAGGTATTATTCTTGATTGTCTGTGGTAACCCACAGATTTTTTATTATTTTAGATACATATGCCAAAGAACAAAATTCAAAAGGGAGAGATCTTCCGTACATTAAACGAAAAGATCAAGAAGTCCAAGTCTATGGTATTCGCGGGCTTTAATGCTTTCGGCGTTAAGGACAACGAAAATTTACGCGATCAATTAAGGGCGACCGGCAGCGAATACTATGTTGCCAAGAAGACCTTGATGAACCTAGCCTTGAAAGAGAATAATTTAGATATCAACGTCAGAGATTTTGACGGCAAAGTGGCAGCCATCTTCTCATATGAAGACGAAGTCGCTCCGGCCAAAGTCCTCGGTACTTTCCGCAAGGATAAGGACAAGGAAGGCAGAATCTTCTTCCTCGGCGGTATCTTGGAAGGGAAGCTCCTGTCCAAGCAGCAAGTAGAAGCTTTGTCAGAATTGCCAAGCAAGCTGGAATTACAGTCCAGATTGGTCGGCACCTTAAATGCCCCTATTTCCGGTTTTGTTAACGTTTTGGGCGGCACTCTGCGCAGCCTGGTCACAGTCTTGAAAGCGATTGAAGAGAAGAAATAAATAACAATTAATTAATTATAAATTTAATTTTAAACGTATGGAAGAGAAAAATGTAATCGTACCGGCAAAATTTGAAAAATTAGTCGGCGAAATCGAAAAGATGAGCGTTTTGGACTTAGCTGAGTTAGTTAAGGTCTTAGAAGAAAAGTTCGGTGTCAGCGCTTCCGCTCCAGCTATGATGATGGCCGCTGCTCCAGCCGCTGCCGCAGTTGAAGAGAAGGATGCTTTTGATGTTGAAATCACTGATGGCGGTGCCAGCAAGATCAACGTTATCAAAGCTGTCCGTGAATTAACTGAAATGGGCTTGAAGGAAGCTAAGGATTTAGTTGATGCCGCTCCTAAAGTTTTGAAGGAAGGCGTTAAGAAGGCTGAAGCTGAAGCTATGAAGAAGAGATTAGAAGAGGCTGGCGCTAAGGTCACTTTGAAATAATCATTGTTTCTGTGAACATAAAAAAGCCGGTCCCTAGGGGCCGGTTTTTTGTTGTCATCCGTATTTTTCCCAAGAAAAAAGGAAGCATATTTTGCTTCCTTTAGGTTTTACAATAGTGCCTCCTCTATTTACGGCTAAATATCGCTTTCTTTACGGCTATCAGAACCGCATAGAATATGATCGGCACGATATAGACAGCCTGGCCGGTTGCAAACAACGACTTTCCTGCCAAAGCTGACGATGTCACCATCAATGCGAAAAAAAAGCCAAGAATGATACCGCCAACAACTATAGCCATCATGCAATCTCGGAGAGCGTCACCGCAACCCTGAAAGTTATCCAAGAAAAATGATCCCAGGCCATAGATTATGACGAAGCAGATAGCGGATAATGATACCCAGACCATAGTCGCAACCAGCATCTCGGTAACCATAAAGGTGTTAGCGGCAGCAAATACTGGGCTATCGGTGACAGCGTTCAAGAGGCTAATAACCTGAGTAACGGCGACGAAGATAACCATGAACTTTGTCCAAGAACTGAGTCCTTTAACAAAGCTAGTGAATTTTTTAAGCATTAGCTTCTTCATAACACAGTACCTCCACATTATTTTCTTCATCATCAATCATGTTTAGCGGTAAATCGCTGCACTCGAAAGTGCTAACCAGAGCTGTCAGAGCCAATAAGCCAAGCCGGCACAGAAAGGCAAAAGCTTGCAGAACACCGATAATGATAGCAGCTATTGGTTGCTTAATAATGAATCCGGTAATAATTATTATCACCATAGCAACTAATGATCCATAAAAAAAGCGAATTGCCTGGGCAGTTTTTTTGGCCAGTTTTTCATTTTCAAGACGTGAAGTTTCGTTCATTTTTCTTAATTTTTAAAAGTTCGACAATATATGCGTTAATTCAGCTAAATATTCAATCTGACTTAACCTGATAATATACTACGAATAGATAATATTGTCAAGTCAAATAAAAAAGGAAGCTTTTTAAGGCTTCCTTCAACATAACACCGAAGAGTTATTCAATTCTTCAAACCATCAAAATACTTCCTCATGCCGTTGTCCACTAAATCTTTGCGCTGCTTATATAGCTTCTCAACTTCTGTTTCCTCGTTCTTTGGCTCTGCTGGCTGATTAAGTTTTTCAGCAGCTGTCTGCCATTTTATCAGATATGCCATGATCTCTTTAATGATACTGAACAAGGCATAGATTACCCCCAAAAGCATGATCTGGGCGACCATAGGCATAGCCTCCAGCTGATTGGAGTATCCTTGCCAGCCACCGACAACCAAGCCGGTTAAAATGATGATAAGCAAAGCTCCAAAAATTGAGGACCAATAGGTGCGTTGGTAATAACGATACAGGAGCAAGATAGCTCCGAAGGAACACATGCCTAGAACAAAGACTGTCAACGCGCCAGACATTAAGCCGTAAATCAGATGATTGTTAATAGTCATCAGTAATTCAACTTTAGACAATCCACTGACTGCTGCGAAAATCATTATAATCAACAATAGGCGGATAACTATCGTATTACCGCGGTCAAGCATTTTCTTATTTATCTTCATAACATTAAATTTTAAAGGTGCAAATTTGTGCCACCCGCCTCGCTAAATAGGGAGCGGAAATAGACTTAAAAATATACCAAGATTGAACAAAGATGTCAATAAACAAAAAAAGGAAGCTTTTTAGGGCTTCCTCTGTAATCTAAGATGTATTTTATTGATTCAAACTTATCTTATACACCGCTTCGCCATCCAGGAAATAAGCGACTTTACCACCCTCATCAACTACCGCATCTTTTGGTTGGGTCAGGGAATCGACAATGTATTGGTTCATCAGGCTGCCATCTTTCTTAGAGAGGACCGCTAAGCGCTTAGCGGAGGCATCAAAGATGTATAAATGGCTAGCTCCAACAATCAGCTTATTAGCCCCAGACATAGTAGGAGATAAGGCACCGGCGTTAAAATCAACCAGCTTATTTCGGAAGAACTTCAGGACGGAACCGTCAGACTTCAAAACATAGACATCGCCGTCAATTCCCAGATCAACCGCCTTGCTTAAATCTACGCTATCCTTAAGCCAATCGGTCTTAGTGCTGAACCCGTCCTTATTAACATAAGAATATATTTGGTTCTGGTCGCGAGCGATGGCATATAATTTACCGTTATAAATTTTGTAACCGGTCAGGCTGGCTGCGGACTCCATTTTAGCCGTACTGATTAATATGCTGGTTTTTGTCTTGTAACTAAAGTCCGCGATATTGCCGTTATCCCAATAATGGATAATTTCTTTATTAAAATCTTTATGGGGATTACTAAGATTATTAGAGCCAGTAATTTCCACCTTGACCGGCGTTGCCTCACCAGGGGTCATGGCGTAAACATAAGAAGAACCAGCCGCATAAATCTTGCCGCCGACAAGAGCCAAATTATTAACTCCTAAGCCAGCTAGATCATTAACCTTATCTGCCTGAGGGACACGAACCACTTTTTGAAGTTTCTCTGCGACGGTCGATAACTTTCCGGATAATTCCTGATAAGCAGCCTTCTGGCTGTCTGTTTCCTGGGGCAAAGTGGTTAACAGACTCTGAGCGTCAGACAAGATGCTGGCCGCGCCGGACTCATCGTTATATAAGAGGTGAGAAGATATTTCATTCTCTTTATCGTTAACGGCAGTAATTAATTGGTTGAAATGTGCTTCCTCGGCGGCCAACTTCTTATTCTTATTAGTGATGACAATGCTGACTACCAAAACAACTAAGGCTAAGCCCATGCCAGCGAAGAGCCAGGGAGCCTTAGATTTCTTACCAGCAACACTAACAGTATTATTATTCTTTGAAGAAAATATATGTCCAAAAATAGCGCCGATTTTTTTAAACCCAGAACCAAAACCAAAACCCTTCTTAAAAGTCAGCTTGTCAGCCTTCATAAATGATCCGGAACCGGAAACATTCATGCTTTTCACTGTCCCTAGCTCCAGTATGGGCTGAGTCGGCTCATCATCTTCTGCTGGCGCATGTTTCTTAACGGGTTTAGCCGGCTTGGTCTGCATATTCTTCACCATATCCTTAGCGCCCTGCAAAACACCAGCCAGATTAATCAGGCCGGCCGGGGCGAGCATCCGTTCGGTTTTTTCTTCGGTATAATTCAAAGAGGAGATTGAGCTATGGGCCATGGAATCCTCAAGTTCTTCTTTTGAGTCCGGCGTGGCCAGGCCAATGGTATTTTTCACGATTACCCCCAAGAAGGGGATATAGGTATTAACCTTAGTTAAAACATTCTTAATCTGTTCAGCGGCAGCCAAGGGCGGCAACTTCGTTATAATACTAATCATTTCCTTGCCGGTCAGGTATTCCGGCAAAGCTTCATTACTCAGTACGAAATACGATGATAAAGGAATCTCGCCGCTGATAACAGAAGAAAAGAGCTTTGGAGCGCGAGAAGGCGCAGCTTCAGCATCATTTACATCTTCAGTAGCTTCCGCGGCATTAGCTTCAACATTAATAATCTCATACTCATCGCCACGTCGGAAAATTAGAAGGGAACGGTTTCGTCCAAAACTAGCGAAATGAACTTTGTCCTCATAAACAACGCCAATAGTCAGATTAGCATCAGCCGGGTTAAGTCGAATTTTTTCATTAACTAAAAAGTCCGCCAGGTCACGATTGGTCTTAGTGACGGCGGCCTCAAAAATATTCTCAATCTTTAGTCCCGGAATCTTATCTTTAAAAAGAATTTTCTCATCATTATAATAATTATCGCTCAGCGCCATGATCAGAAAGTCAAAAAATTTTTGCCCTTCGCTTTTCTTACCACCGATCTCTGCCAGGATAAAAACTTTACCAGCCTGGCTTTCCTTCAGAGCATCGGGCTGCGCGATATAAACATCGCTGAGGCCGACCGCCTTGGCAGAATTTAAAATGATTGAAGAAATCTTGTTATACATAGAAAAATGGGAGTCAGACCCGTTTTTTGGTTTGACTGTTTCTTATGAATATTATACTATAAATTTATAAATAAAGAAATATGCTTAACGCGCTTTTTGGTTCCGAGGCTAGAGTCAAGGTAATTAACCTTTTTTTCTTAAACTCGGAAAAAAAATATTCACTCTCACAACTTATCACCTCATTAAACATACCGCTCAGCCCTTTGCGAAGAGAAATAGAACACTTAGCCAAGACCGGCGTCATCCGCGAAGCCAGTCCGGAGCCTAATGATAAAAAGAAATATTATAGCGTCAATCCTGATTTCATTCTTTATCCGGAAATGAACGCTCTCTTCGCTAAAACCCAAATTCTCTTCAGTCAGAATTTTATCGTTAACCTGCAAAAAGTCTGCCAGCCCCAGCTCTTGGTCCTGTCAGGTTTTTTTGTTAACAATCCGGAAGCAAAGACTGATCTGCTGGTAGTCGGCACGGTCAAGCGCGACGCTTTCGTCAAACTTATTAAAAACCTGGAAAAAGAATTGAATCGAGAAATTAATTTCACCATCATGAGCGAACGGGAATATCGCTACCGCTGCGACGTGATGGATATTTTTCTCTTCAATATCCTAGACGGCAAAAAAATGATTCTCGTCGATTTTATTAATAAGCCGGAATAATTATATGAATAAATCCTTAGCCTATTCCTTCAGCACCCTGGGTATTATTATTAAGTATATCCTCATCTTCCTGGCTATCGGAGTAGTTTTATTACTCGTGACCCTCGGCAGTGCTTACGCAAATCTCAAGTCGGCTAGCACCAAAGGCCTGGCCGGCAAGAACCATATCGCTGATGCCATTACAGCCGTGCAAAACAGGGATTGGCAAACTGCCCAGGAATTATCAACCACTGCCCGCACAGAATTCGGAGAAGCTTTAGCTAATCTGGAGGCAACCCGGTCAAATCCGGCTATTAAGAATATCGGCCTAATCAGAACCCAGGTTAATGACCTGGATTATTTATTAAAAACTGCGGAAATCCTGAGCCGCTCCGTTGAGCGCAGCCTGCCGATTATCAGCGAACTGGATAAGATCGGCCGCGGCACCGGTCAACAGAGCTTTACCGACTTACCGGCAGCTGAAAAAGCAAAATTTCTGAAGCTGGTCTATCAATCAGAGCCGGAGCTTAATGGTCTCAAAGCTAATCTCGATTTAGCCCTGCTTAATCTGGATAAAATCCATCGTGTTGGCGTCCTCTGGCCAGTATACAGCCAAATTAGCGATATTAAATCACAATTAACTCAAGCCTCGCAATTACTCGAGAGAACCGCTCCGCTTATCAGACTCCTGCCAGCTCTCGCCGGTTATCCGGAAGCTAGTCGCTTCTTAATCATCCTGCAGAATAATGACGAACTCCGGCCGACCGGAGGCTTTATTGGTGTTTATGGCATCATGGAAAATAAAAACGGCGAAATTGTTTCTATCGACACTGACGATAGTTATCATATTGATATGCCGGCCGCTTTGTCCAGTAAATGGACAATGGTCGCTCCGGCACCGCTCACTAAATATTTGAAAGTGGAGAAATGGTATTTCCGTGATGCTAATTGGTCACCGCATTGGCCGACCGCCGCTCAGAACTTAGCCACTATCTATCAAGGGGAAAACGCCGCCGTTGGCAAGAACACTTTGCCTTTTACCGGCATCATGGCCATCACCCCGGAATTTATCGGCGATTTGCTCCGCCTGGTCGGACCTATTGTGGTCAGAGGGGAAACCTATAGCGCGGATAATTTTCAGCCGCTTCTGCAATATAATGTCGAGATTGCCTATAAAGAACAGGCGATTTCTTCCTGGGACCGTAAGGATATCGTGGACGAACTGATGAGCGAATTAAAAAAACGCTTATTTAATCTGAGCGCCAACCAGCTCAGTGAACTAATTAAGATTGCCGATAACAATATCGCGGAAAAAAATATCCAGATGTATTTTTCCAATCCTGCTTGGCAAAGTATGGCTGTCGACCTGGGCGTGAGCGGGGAAGTTAAGAAACCAGCCAGCGACTATCTAATGGTGATAGATGCCAATCTTGGTGCTTTCAAGAGCGATGCTGTCATTAAAAAAGATATTTCCTATACCTTAACGCCAACGACTCAAGGCTTAAACGCTACGGTTCGCCTCGACTATCTGCACGAAGGCGGCTTTGACTGGCGGACAACCCGCTACCGCAGTTATACTCGCGTCTACGCGCCTCTGGGCAGCCGTCTGATTAGTTTAAAAGGAGTGAATGAAGCCACAGCCGATATCAGCGTGGAAGATGACGCTGCTCTCAACAAGACAGTCTTCGGCTTCTTCTGGACCATTGAACCAGGAACCGGCGCCAGCGCTATTCTGAGTTACAGCTTGCCGGAAAGAATTAACACCCAGCTTAAATCCGGTCAGTATGAACTCTATGTCCAAAGACAGGCCGGCAGCCGCATCAACTCCTTAAAAGCCATCTACAAGCCGCTAGGAGGGAAGATTCAGGAGCTGAATGGGAATCTTAATAGCGACAAGGTCTTTAAGTTCTAAGCAACAAATGATTAAAAATAAAAAATCGCTGCCTGACTGGGTAGCGATTTTTTGTTATTGACAAATATCAACAAAACAGGTAGTATCATACATTATTGCTCATTTACAAAAACATTAAATATTGGAAAGATGGAACAAAGCCAAGAAAGATTGGAAATCAATGCCAAGGTGGATAAGAATCAAAAAGTTCTCACCGCGCATGAAAGGAGGATTAAACTTTATGAAAAACTGGGAATTTTAGCAGGAAGTATCGGCTTATGCCTAGTAGCCACTGACCTGGCCGGCGCTTCTATAAGTGCCTGGGCGTATATTACTTTAGCGATTACCATTGCTGCAATTTTCGGCATCAGGCAACTAGAATTGTATTTCTGGAACAGGAAATTAACCGACAGCTATTTCACATTGCTGGAGTCGCTCAATATGCCTGATACCAAGAAAAAGGGTGAACAATCCTAATAGCTTATTTTCTTAACCGGAGTATTAACTTAATAATGGATGAAATGAAAAAACAGGAAAAAACCAGGGAAGAAATCAAATCCCAATTGGAACAGCAAGTCAAGAAGTTGAACGCAGCTTATGAAGTCTCCCGCTGGCTGTCATATGTGATGCTGATAGTCGGCTCAGGTATGCTGATAGCAGATAACTTCTCGACGATAGACAACATCTCGGTGCTGGACAATAAATGGTTCATCATTCTTAACATCTTCATGTGGCCTGTGATAGTTATCAATTTACTGACTAAAAACTGGCTAAAGAAAAAGACTATCAAACTTGAAGATGCTAAGCGGGAATGCTATTGCGAGCTGGAGCGGCAATTTTCTTAAAGCCAGACGGTTGGCTATTTTACCAATTTATTTTATTTTCACTTTAAAAACATTAGAAATGGAAGCATTCTTTACGGCTTTAGCCATTCTGCTTGGTATAATGTACCTGCTTTTCTTCTTCGGATTATTCAGATATATATTCTGGGCTATCGCTACGCCGACGCTAGGATTATTCTTTAAAGAAAAGAATCAGGAATTAGAGCCCAAGAAACTAGACAAATGCTGGCTGAAAGAAAGACAAGCTATTATGAACGGAAAAAGCTGATTATCTAAAAGAGCAGATAATCTCTACCACACAAACAAAAGAGCCGCCTTAAAGCAGCTCTTTTTTATATCTTAAATATTCTTATATTTTATTTGACTTCAAAGCTGACGCTATAAGTCCGCTTCGAGCCCAGGCCAGTAACTTTAATATCCTTCTTGCCCTTAAGAGTCTCTGGAATAGTAATCATGGTATCAAAACGCCCATTCTTATCAGAGGGCAGGGAAACTATTTCAGTATTGCCCAATAAAATTTGCAAATTTTCACTAGACAAGAATCCGCCGCCGCTCAAGCTTAATTGGCTGCCGATAATGGCTGAATTACTGGATACATTTAAATACAAATTTTCCTGAGGTTTCTGATCGGGAACTTCTATCGCCTTCACAGACACAATCTTATCTAGCTTCTTATCCAATAAAACAATATTTGAACCATTGAAAACCACTAAGACATCACCATTGTCGGTGCTAACCAGTTTCAAGCCCATCGCCCAGCCCTGAGGACCGGCAATCATGGAAGTATAGGCGAAATCCGCGACCTTAAAGGTATCTTTATTTAATTTTACTACTCCCAGGCCATTAGAAAAATACACGTAATCATTTCCGCTAGAGCTCTCCATATCATAACCGGCGGCGTCCAAATGACGGAAGGAAGCTAACAGCTGGCCAGTGGTGGCATCAAATTTCTTGGCATAATAATCATCAACGGCATAAATGCTATTGCCGGTCACATCGAGATAGGCCTTATGGTTATTTTCCTTAGAAGTGAAATTTAGGGGAATTTCTTTAGTAATCAGGCGGTTAGCACGTTCGTAAACTTTTAAACCAGAATCGCTGATGCCGAGCACATGGTTATTATCACCATTACTCGTCACGCTATAGGAATCAACGCCAGTAAAATTATAGGCATCGATAACTTCCAGGTTAGCATCTAAAACCTTAATGCCTTTATTACTGACGGTTACGAGGCTATTACCCAGCTTATCAATCTGATTATACCACTCCCAATAAGAATTCTTGGCTTTTTTAATCAGCTCCAGAGAGTTAAGCTCTGAAAAATTATATTTAAAAACTGTATATTCAGAAGTAGCGTAGACATAAAGGTTGCCGTTTTCCACTAAAAGCCTGACGTCGGAATAATCGTCATAGGAATTGAAACGGTCATTATATACTTTTTGTTTAACCAAAGTTTCCACGGTCGTGCCGTTCAATTTGAAGATTTCCAAATATCCGGAATTAGCGGTCGCAAAAACTAACTGACCGCGATAGTTAATGGCGTCGCCAGAGTAATAGGGCTGGGCTTTGGTCTCGCCAGAGCGGACAAAAATGACCGAGGTCACAATGATGGCCAGCAGGGAAGCCAGGGCAATTCTCTTAAATAAGGTTTTTTTATTCATATATTAGAACATTAGTATATTTCTGTAGTCCCCAGACTTTATCAGCTTTTACGATATAAGTCAATATATCTTATTGACATATACTTAATTAAATGATATCAATATCAGACAGAAAAGAATCTGATCATTAACAATTAAATACTATAAATATGAGAACGCTAGTAATTATTGCATTATTATTTTGCTCTTTAGGCGTAATTAGTCTTAAAGCACAAAAAACGGCTGTTCATTGGTACTTGCCGACTATGTCGATCACTGAAGCGCATCAGCTTGATGGCTATAACCTAGTCATTGTTGATCCAGAAGTAATCTTCAATAACCGAGAGTCCCTGGAAACCTTACGGGCCGATAACCCAGAAGTTAAGATATTTTGTTATTTCAATGCCGTAGAGTGGTTTAACCCGATGTTTTCGGATAAGCGCTGGAGTCAGAACATCGTTAACTTCCTGGATAAGAAAGAGGAATGGTTCTTACACGCTCAGAATGGTGAACGCATCAGTTTCTGGAAAGGAATGGAAACAATGAATTGTCGGCTGGATTGCCCCCGGCTCCCGGTTTACTCCAAGGACAAAACAATTAACTACATTGAATTCATTACCGACCGCTTCATTAAGGATATCCTGAAAAACTACCGTTTCGATGGCGTCTTGATGGATAACCTTTGGGATAAGATCCATTGGCTAGGGAATTACGGAGATAATACCGGAGGTCTGGACTACGGTTCGGATTTAGCAGACAATGACTCGGTCGCTTTAAACCTGGAATGGCAGCGCGGGATGAATTACTGCTTAGATGAAATTAATGAATTCGGTGGTGCCGGGTATTTAATAGGCAATCCTGGTCATCTTAACTATCCGCAATGTTCCGGCAAGATGTTTGAAAATTTTCCGGAGATTTATCTCAACGAAGCTGATCGCGTTTATGAGGCTTGGCCGGAAAATATCAATAATGCTTCCGTCTTCGCCACTGGACCGAACATTTTCAATGCTCGTAAAGATAATTATTTCTTTACCCTTTGTTCGTCGCTCTTGGTAGACAATGTCTATTTCTCATACTTGCAAAATACCAAATATGACAGCAAGTATGAATTAGACTTAGGTCCAGCAATCGGAGAAATGAAAGTTGATAAAGGTATCTACTCCCGACGCTTTAGAAAAGGCACTGTCAATGTCAATCCCTTGCATAAAAAAGCTTGGGTGACCTATAATGACTGGCATAAACGCACTGAATAAACGCTAGTCTAGTTCTTTAACCGCTTAAATTAATTTAAATGAAAGATTCAAACAAGAATCAATTACCAGAAGCAGGCCGATCTGAAACCTGGCTCTGTATTCTGACCATATTATTAATCGCAATTTCTTCACCATTTATCATCCTCTGGAAACTCTGTACTGATTTTGAAAATGCCTTAATAGCATCCCGGAAGGCCATTATCAAGCTGCGAGATCGGATACTTCAAAGGAAATAGAATTAAAAAAACAAGCCCCTGGGATAACCAAGGGCTTTTTTATTAGTCGCTTTATATTGATTACGCCACAACAAAATCCGTCTTATCTTTCCGGCTCTGCAGACAAGCAAACATCATGGCGCCGTTTAAGACCCAGAAGCTCCATTGCAGAGAAGAGTCTTTCAAGATGTTATCTCCAGCACTGAAGATGTAAAGGGAGGTGAAAAATATCAGGATAAAGAGAAAGAGTAATTTGCGGCTCGGCCACTTTTCATTTTTGTAGCCCCGCCATAAGCGCCAGAGAAGGTTAGCCAGTAATATCAGGTATGCAGCCAAGCCGACATAGCCGGTCTCCAGCAATATCTTAATATAATCATTATGCGGTTCGCTTGACCCTAAAATAGCGGAGCGGTTATTACTAATCACAATTGGCGCTGTACCCGGCCCATAGCCGAACAGCGGCCGGCTTTGAGCATAACTATAAGCATCGCGCCATAAATCCATACGCCAGACGGTCGAGTCAGTGGCAGAAAATGATGTCAGACTATTGATTCTTTCCTGAAAAGGAATAATTAATACATAACAAACAAGAATAACTCCCAACCCCGCCAATAAAAACTGACGAAAGCGAATCAGCCCGATTAAGAAAAAAATCAAGAACAAGCACAGCCAAGCACCACGGGTATAGGTCAAGATGAGAACGGCTAGGAACGGTATCACTAGTAGTAAATAAAAATATCTTCCCACGACTTCTTTTTTCATGGACAAGAAGATAAAGCAGACCAAGGTTATGACAAACACCAGATAAAACGCCAGCATATTAGGATGGACGAAGGTGCCATTGATGCGCCAGCGTTCGCCATCAAAGACTCCCAGCTTATTTATGGCCTGCCAAATAGCGACGGCGGTCGGGATAATTGAAGAAGCGATTAATATTTTCATCAGCCGACTGATATCTCGGCTACCTCGAAAAAGGAAAAAGCCGAGTACATACAAGGCAAAGAAGCTAGTCCAGCGCAGACATTCCACCAAGCTAGCACTCGGGCTGATAGAATTAAAAGCTAACACTGCAGCCAGAACTAGGAATGCTAGCCATGAGACCAGAAGAGGCATCTTCACACCCCAACCCCGATGCTTAACAAAAACATAAACTGCAAAAATAATAACAATTATCCCCATCAGAGAGGTAAAATTTATGCCTAATTCGCCAATTACTAGCAGATCCTGAGAGGTTAGGAAGTCAGCGGCTGTCCGCATTACGATAATCACAGCAAAGGCTGCCCGCGGATAAAAGAATGAGGCGGTAAAAGCGCCAAGAGCTAAAACAGTGAGACCGAGCAGACCAAGGCTCTGCTGCCAAAACAAGGACATCACGAAAGAGACCGCCAAGAAGACGGCGGTGGCGATAAAAAAGGAGCGTTTATTCTTTTCCATAGTGATGCTATAATTTAAATATATTCTAAGTTTATCAATAAAAATCCGAAAGTCCAAACTTATGCGCATCCTACAAGCTAATAAATTCTTCTACCCTAAGGGCGGAGCCGACAAATATTTTATGGCTCTCACCGCCTCCATCAAAGCCGCTGGCCACGAGACCGCTGTTTTTGCCATGAAAGATACCCGCAATCTTAAGTCACCAGACTCCAAATATTTCGTCTCAGCAGTTGAGTTTAACGGAGGTACGCTCAAGGACAAGCTGAAAGTGCCTGGCCGGATGATCTATAGCCGAGAAGCGAAACGAAAGTTCGCTCAAGAACTCGATGACTTTAAACCAGATATTATCCATATCCATAATATCTATCACCAGATTTCGCCTTCCATCCTCGACGCTGCCAAAGAACGTAAAATTCCGGTGGTCATGCACCTGCATGACTATAAATTAATTTGCCCAAATTACCGGCTCTTCACGCAAGGAAAATTCTGCCGTCGCTGTATTGACCAAAAAAGTTTCTATCCTGCCATTACCCATAATTGTTACGGCTCAATACCATCCAGTATCTTAGCCAGCGTTGAAATGACTATCCATCATAAATGGCTCCATATCTATGAGAAGAACGTCGACCTGCTAATCGCTCCCAGCGAATTCATGCGCCGTTTAGTGATAGACAGCGGTTGGCCGGCGAGAAAAATTGTCACTGTCTATAATCCAGCCCCTGAGGTCGATGACGAAATATTAAGAGTGCGTTGCCCTAAAAACGAGGGCACACTGCTTGAGGATGCTATTTGCGAAGAAGGTGACCACCTCCTATATTTTGGCCGTCTGGCTCCAGAGAAAGGCATCCATCATCTTTTCTCTTCCATGAGAAATACGGGGCGAAACTTACATCTGGCCGGCGAGGGGTCGGAAGAGCAGGGTATTCGCCGTAAATTTGAAACCGAAATCCAGTCCGGTCAACTAAAACTATTAGGGCAGCTAAGTAACGGCGCCTTGCATGACGTGATTGCCAAAGCTAGGGCCGTCGTTTTTCCCTCAGTTTGGCCTGAGAATATGCCGCTCTCACTTCTAGAATCGCTAGCCCAAGGAAAGATGGTTATTGCCAGCCGAGTTGGCGGAATGCCAGAAATCATCAAGCACGGCCACAATGGCTTCCTCTTTGAAGCTGGAAATCAGGCTGACTTGGAAAAAGTTATCCAGAAGGTCTATGACCTCAATCCGCAAGAAGATCTCAAAATCAGGACAGCGGCCATTAAGACCGCCAAAAAGCTCAATCCTCAAAGCCATCTCAAGCACATTCTAGAAATATACTCTAAATTAGCCAAAAAACCGAGATAAGCTCGGTTTTTTTAGTAATACTATTGACTAAATAATTATATTGTGTTATCATATAGTTTCAATAATATTACTATGGAAATCAAAAATTTCTTAAAAATTGTGAGAAAGCGTCGCAGCGCGATATTCGTGTCTGTTTTGCTATTCTTAGCCATCGCCATCGCTGTCACCTTCAGCCAACCGCTTAAGTATCGGGTTAGTTCCCGCGTGCTGATTATGTCTGATGGCACCATTTCCGACCCCTATACCATTGCTAAATCGAACCAATACCTGAGCTCATTGCTGTCTGAGGCAGTATACTCCGGTTCATTTTTCCAATTGCTAACCGCCTCAAATTATGATATAGATTGGACGTATTTTAAGGGCGACTACAGGGCCCAGACCAAGCTCTGGAAAAAAAGCATATTGGCGCGTAATATAAACGATACTGGCGTCCTAGAGGTTGAAGTATATCATCCGAATCCATACCAGGCCAAGCAGATTGCTTATGCGGTCAATAATGCTCTAGTCACTCAGAATAACGTTTATCAGGGGTCAACCGCTGGCCTGAAGGTTAAAGTTATCGACGAGCCAATTGTTTCTTCATACCCGGTCAAGCCGAACCTGCCGCTCAATCTGGCCGCCGCTATCGTCTTCGGCTTCGCATTCGGTCTAGCTTATGTCTATAATTATCCGATGAGCCGGGAAGAGAAAAAACTTCGCGCTTTCCTGGACTCACAAACTCAATAAACCTGTCGAGCGGGAATCATCAAGATTCCCCCTAGACTTGAGACTTTGAATCTTTCAAAGTTTCGATTCTGGAAACGTACTTTTACAAATAAATAAATAGATAGACAATGAAAAAGATTTTAATTTTATTATCCATTCTTTTAGCGCTGGCGTTAACAGAATGCAAGAGCCAAGAGTTAGTAACAGTAGCTGGCGTCGGCCTATTCAGGGATACGAAAATCGGCCATTCAGGCTTAGGAAATTATGAATTCGTTGAAGGACGATTGATGTTCGGCAATAAGTTTCGCCTCGGCCCGATGGCAAGTTATATCTGGGCAGGAGTAAAGGACGGAAATTATAAGTATAAAGGCAGATTCTGCACTCTCGGCTTATCCCTTGATAACTGGGGAGGAGGAGAATTCCGCAATTATTATTTCTGGTTAAATTCTGGCTTGCGCTGGAGTTATGACCGGGATATATCCGCTCCCAACTATTCCTGGCAGAGAGACAAATTGTATTATTTACAAGGCGGCTTCCGTTTGACGAACCGCTCCCGCACCTGGCTGAACAATAGCCTGCTGATGGCTGAATGGCAGCATCCGACAGGACCTGGCGAAGCGCTATACAGCACCGCGCCGGGCGTATTTAATACCGGCCAGCATGAGGCTAAAGGCAGCGTGAGAGCTACCTATGAGAATGGACTGACCAGAATTGCCTTGTTTCCTAACGGAAAAAAGAAATTCTTGGAACCGCTAGTTCATTTGGGCTACGGAGCAACCAAAGCATATACGTGCAAATATTTGGAATATGGCGGCGGCTTATCTGTCGGCTATTTCCAGAAATGGTATAAGGAACCCGTGAAGTTCAAGGTCTTTAAACGCCAAGGGCTTTACCGCAACTCCGAAGCTTCAATTCATTTTGAAGTGATAATAAATTTACATCTTAATTTGAAAAACAATCAACTAAAAAAGGAGAAATAGAAAATGAGAAACTGGAATAAATTATTGGTAAGCATTATGATCGTTATCATTATAATCATCATAACTGGATTAGGAATTAAGTATATGTTTTTCTCAAGCGGCAACGATAACGCGCCGAAAATGAGCATCAAACAAATGTACTTAGACTCGCTGCTTCAAGATTCATTGCGTCAGGATTCGATCAGGCTATCCACCCTGGAGTTAAGCTCAGACGAAGACTTTGGCTTTAACTGTGATGATTCCTTGATGAAATTGCACGACAGCTTAATTATTTTGAAATATGAACTGGACATCTGTCGGGGAGTAAAAACCTTGAAGCCCGTCATTAACAGGAATAATTATCAGTCAAACAAGAAGAAAGAAAAAGTTATTATCAATCAGGAAGTTATCAGAGAAGACTTGGTAGATGACGATTCATTCGTACCGAATACCGGATTGAGCAATAATTATAAAACTGAAATCGGTGGCAGCCAATATATCGGCTTACAAGATGGAGATTTCTATATCACTATCTCAGACGATCATTTCCTGCAGTATGTCTTCAGTAAGCGTCTCTATGACGAAGCCGGAGGTACAGGCCAACCAGAACTCAATAATCAGGGCAGCGGCAAGAAATTCAAACTGATAGGAGATCAGTACGTTTATACTGATAAGACTACTTTGGCTAATTCCGCGACTTTGAGTGGAATTTACCAATGGACAATATTTATCGGCAATAAGAAAGGCTATGACGCATATCTGCCGCATGAATTAATCAAACCACAGATCATGCAAGCTAAAGGTAGTCTGGCTGGGTCGATTACTCCAAAAGATGTTACTGAAATCGGTAAATTAGTACCAGAAGTGAAAACTGGACGAATCATGCCGAACAAAGTAACCAAAACTGGTATAGACAATTTTGTTTATGAAGGCTGGCATTTTAGGACCGGCGTTCTATATAAAGAAGTAAAATAAGAAAAAAAGTGCTATTATAGGGTCTGTTCTGAGAATACTCAGTCAGGCCCTTTTTTATTACTATTGACAAATATATAGAAATGTTATACAATAAGGGGTACTAAAGTATAACGTCCAACGACTGGAAAATATTATGAAAATTGCATTTATTGGCCAAAAAGGCGTCCCAACCCAAAACGGCGGCGTCGAAAGATATGTCGAAAATCTCGCTCTCAGCCTCATCAATCGCGGCTTAGAGGTCTTAGTGTATTCTCGGAGCTATTATAGCCGGGGTATTAAGGAGTACAAAGGCATTGAAGTCGTTTCTTTATGGAGCTTGAAAAGCAAGAATTTTGAAGCGATTACCAATACTTTTTTTGCTTGTCTGGACGTAATTTTCCGGAAGATCGATGTTATTAATTTTCAAGCTATCGGCCCAGCCTCCTTAATCTGGCTAGTTAAAATTTTTAAACCAAACACTCCTATTATCTTCACCTTCCATTGCCAAGATTATTATCATAAAAAATGGGGCTTATTCGCCCGCTTATATTTGAAATTCGGAGAGAGAATCGGCTGCCGCTATGCAGATAAAGTTATTGTCACCTCCCAAGTCTTAGAAAAATACGTTAAACAAACTTATGGTATCAATCCTATTTATATCCCTTACGGTGCTTATGCTCAAGAAGCGATTCCGGTTAAGGATATCCGACGCTGGGCTCTCGACGACCAAAATTATATCACTTATATCGGCCGCTTGGTCCGCCATAAAAATATCCATTTACTCATTAAGGCCTTTAAGCAGATTCAAACTGACAAGAAACTGGTTATCGTCGGTGGTTCCTCTTATACGGACAATTACGTTAAAGAATTAATGGATGCCGCCAAGGATGATGACCGGATTATCTTTACCGACAACCAGTCAGGACAAGTCCTGAACGAATTATTCTCCCACAGCTATCTCTTTGTCCAGCCTTCAGAATATGAAGGATTATCAGTTGCTTTGCTGGAAGCCATGGGCTGGGGCCTGGCCTGTCTGGTCAGTAATATTCCGCAGAATCTGGAGGGCATTGCCGATGCCGGGCTCAGCTTCCGAGAAGGGGATGTCCATGACTTGAAAGCCAAGCTGCAATTCCTCTTGAATAACCCGACTGAAGTCGCTCGCCTAGGTGCAGCAGCCAGAGAGAGGGTTAGAACAGAATATAATTGGCCGGGCGTCGCCTCCCAGATTGAAACTGTTTATCATGATTCTATTGCTACTAAAAACATTCTCCATCCCATTATCAATATAACGGTCGGAAAGTAAAGCCTTTCCGCCTTGCCGCCAGGCGATTTCTCAGAAGTCGCCCCGCGAGAAGGAATATTCTTCTACAGATCTTTAACAAATTAATATAAACAAAAAAGAGAAATCATGAAAAAACTAAGTTTTTTAAGAATCGGAATCATCTCGATGATCATCGTGTTAATGGCAGCTTGCGAAAAAATGCCTGAAGTAACACCAATAGCAAAAAGTGAAAAAGGTTGCTGGCAAATAGGGAACTATCAGTTGGCTACCTCAGGATTAATTAAAAACGATACCGTCAGGGTCGTTTGTAATACCGATTATACTTTTTCGGTAGTAGATAAGGGTGACAACAATATCAATGCCTCATTTAATTTTGGTGATGGCAGTGCCGTGCAAACTGGAACCGCAGTCAGTCACAAATTTAGTAGTCCAGGAATATACGCTGTCTGCGTTAATTTCAAAGACGCTAGCGGTACAAATGTTTCCATGATCGGCTTCTTAAATGCCACTAATACAATTGATAATCCAGAAGTTGTAACCGACGATGTGGTGGTTAATATCTATCACAGCGCAACTATCGATACAATAGGTTTGTCCATAAATAATATTGGTAAACGAGATCAAGAGGGATATTATTTTGTATCAGGTGATTTTAACAACTGGACCATATTAAAACTGGATAAAACCAGGGTCATCAAAGGTCAAACGTTTATTCTTTGGGAAGTTAAGAATCATGCTAAAGGATTAGAGAAGTTCAACTTCGGTAAAAAACTTACCAACTTAACAGAGTCCTGGAACTACTCCCCAAAGAGTAAGTACTGGCATACCAATACTTACGGAGGAGAACTTTGGATGTATTTCAAAGAAAGTGGAATTTCTAATATTCCCTAATCAAAGTTAAACAAAAGACGAATAAGCCCTGGCAAAAATGTTAGGGCTTTTTTATTACCTTGACACATATACAATAGTGTGTCAGAATGATTACAGTTCATTTAATAATAAGTCATGGAAAGCAAAAAGAAAGAGGCAGAAATGGGCAGACTAATAGGTCAAGCCAATAGTGAAAATGAAATAATAAAAACGCTCAGCGAAATCGGAGTAACCGACGTTAAAATTGAATATCCGGAGGGTAATAAAACCGTTCAGGGCAATCATCAAGGCAAGACTGTTTCTTGCTAACAGGACAAATTTTAAGAAGCTGACAGAGAATGGTGGGATTCCGCTAAAAACAAAACCGACTCAATAGATTGAATCGGTTTTTTATATGGGTTTTATTATATCCTCAAGCTATATCCATCTTTTGGCCTTGAAGAAGGCGAGCATGCCAATAGAGCAGAGAACCATTATGCCCAGAATTATCCAAAAGCCCAGGGGATGATTAACGAATGGCATATACTTGGCGTTCATCCCAAAGATTGCAGCTAAGAGGGTAAGAGGAAAAACAATCACCGAAAAGATAGTCAAAGTCTTCATAATATCGGTCATCCGGTCATTCAATATTGATTCATTCGTATTGTTTAAAACCTCAATCATATCCTTCTGGTTATCAAGCATATCCCAGATGAGCTTCGAGTGATCAACCAGCACGGAATAATATTTCTTAATGGCAGCTTTCTCAACCAGCGTGCTTTGCATCTCTGACAACTTCTGTAAAATATTCTTATGGTTCTGCATGATCTTCCGGATATTGATGACATTG
>VFKX01000041.1 GCA_009885285.1 Candidatus Falkowiibacteriota bacterium | reverse complement strand
CAAGCCCCAATGCTTGGCCGAGTCAACTCTTAGACCCCCTCTACATATGGGGTAACAGCTACACGCCTACGCAAAGTATCTACGCCGCAGAAGTGGCTAGTCAAAATCCGGATTGGATCGCACTGGGGCGCGACTTTATCGTAGGCTCAACACGACCTAGGTACACACCATTCGTGTATCCGCATCCATTGGTAAGCGGTTCTAGCACCATGGGAAATGCTTCCCCTTCGCCTCCAAAAGGTTTATTGATCAAATGATCGCTTCTTTCCAGGATCTTCAACACATCAGATCTGGCCCACCACACATTTGAGGAGGTACGACGGATGATCCTAGACTGGGCCCGTTTGTACATCCATGGGCGGCCACATCAAGCTGCCAGAAGATTCACCTTATGAACCCTCTTAGAGTTGGAGAATCTTACGGTGGCGCACTCATGCCGAGACCGGATCTTCGGAGACTCTTCAAACGGACGAGGGAAAGGGTTCTTTTGTGTCATATCGCCCGCGGTCGCGTTGAAAAGTAGTTATTCCGTCTGATTATCCATCTATGGCAACGCCCAGCCCATTGGCCTCATGGGTTCAAAGGAAGTTTTGACTTTGTAGATAGAACTAGTATCGAGTGCATTGTGGATTGCGAGGACAACTTCGGTATTGTGAAGACAATATCTTGCAGAGAGACGGCAGGGTCTGTGTTCACGCATGGCTGCTGCGACTTCGGCTGGTCCGAGGCAAAAATCCACTCTCTTTCTGAGATGACGAACGCGGGCACGAAAAGCAAGAACGAGATCGCGCGGCGGGCGTGTTATCGTTCGGACAGCTCTGGTCATGAATGATACACTTGGCGGGAATGCCATGGGATATTTTTTTCTCCACGGGACAGCTATTGACTTCGGCCCGACACGAATGTTGCTGGCCCGTGTGATGTAAACCGGAGAACATGGCTCCCAGCCATCGTCTGTGCTAAGGACACCTGTATCACCAAAGATTCGGATGGAATGGTCAGATGGTGCTATCCAACTTGAGGTCAGCCTCGCCACCAAGCCGGACTTGAACCTTAGGCAGGCTATGGTCAGGTCCGGTGGATTGACTTCGAGCGGGATATCGGACTGCTTATCGGGGATCTGGCACGTGGCAAACGCTGTAACCGTGTCGACCTGCCCAAAATACGCAGTCAGCCAGGAAACCGGATATCCCGCATGCTCTATCGTGCACCCAACTTCAAATTCATCTTTATAGGGCCATGGCATATCAAGCTCGTTCTTCCACTCCTTGTACCCCGACCGATAGATCAACCCCCCGTCCATTTCCGCGTACACCGCGTGAACGCTGCCGATGGCTTTTTCACGAAGAGCCTTCCACATCGTTTGCGCCGTTTCTGCGAGGATGCGGGAGGGAGCCGAAGCGATCAAAAGCCCATTTTGCTCGGCCATCTGCACTAACTGCTCGGCCTCAGGAAAAAACATTGCCAGAGGTTTCTCCGAGTAAACATGCTTCCCTGCCTCCAGACAGGCCCTGGAGACCGCATAGTGGCTTCTCGGATTGGTTAGGTTGATGACCAGTTCCACTCGCTGATCGGCGAGAACAGCATCAAGCGAAGGGTATCTCTGAACCGAATAGCACTGAGCGTACTTGGCAGAACGCTCCTCGTCCCTATCCATGACGCCGATCACGTTGAGTATCGGGTGCTGAGGGAGGGCGCTAAAATAGAAAGAAGCGATGTTCCCGCATCCGACAATGGCAGTACCGACTCTATGCATCATGCTCTCCCGTTCTTTTGCAATATGCAAAGTATCGGTTCATTCCCTCTTCTATAGTAACCTTCGGTGTCCAGCCTAGCATTTTCTTCAGCTTCTCATTGGTATATGTATTGCCTTTCCAATAAGCGGACCATCTTCGCCGATTGTATCTAGCTAGGGAACCTACTTTTGGAATCCTTGACAATGTCCCAAGCAGACAAAACACTGAGCAACTGACCGCCTTCGGCAGATAGACTGACTTTATATTCTCAACGTTTCTCTTATACATTTCCAGAAACTCCCTGCTCGTCAACACACCGTCGTCGACGACATTGAACACTTCACCATCGACACCTTTCTTTAATCCGGTCATGGTGATCGCTTCCGCACAGTTATCGACATATGTGAAGGGAATGATGTTCGATCCCCCCAGATGCAAGAAGAGTCCTGGCCTAGTAATGCCTACTCTGCCGGTTATTTCATTGCTTCCTGGCCCATACACAGCGCCTGGTCGCACAATAACGTAAGGAAGATAATGTAGATTGCCATAGGTCCTCACAAGTTCCTCTTGCCTGATCTTCGCGTAGCTATACGGGTCACCTCTTAGCTCTGGCTCACGCTCTATTGGACACGATTCATCCAGCAATGCACCAGCTGGTAATTGCATGTTGGAATACACGGAAAACGAGCTTACATTGACAAAGCGTCTCATCTTCGTTTTCTTCAACGCAGCGTCAAGCAAATTTCTCGTCGTATCCACTGAATTCTTATAGGCATCGTGGAACGACTTGTCATGGGTTGAAGCCGCCAGATGATAAACCACCTTGACCCCATCTACCGCCCTTTCACAATCATCCGACGAGAGCAGATTTCCCCTGGCTATCTCAATACGGGCATTTGAAGATTCGATGGCCTGCTTCAGCGGACCGGAGACGCTCGCAGAGCGCATGAAGCATCGCAAATTCCTGAAGCCGTAATCGACTAGCTTCTCAACCACCTTAGACCCGATGAAACCATTGGCTCCGGTTATGAGAATTCCGTCGCCATAGCTAATTAGGTAGTCTTTGTTGTCCATTAATTTCATCCTTCAGTCGTAGCGGTTCTTTAGACCTTCGAATAAGCTAACACCGGCGGGAAGATTCCAATCAGCTCGACTGATACGGACGTTACCAATTGAATGACCACATCAAGTATTCGATCCTGCTTAATTTTGGAGTCACACTGGCAACGTAACCTGCCCGGGCAAATTCAGTCCAGTGTGAATGGTAGACTGGGCCTAAACTGGGGAGGTCAATGTCATGTCCCATAAACGGTATGCGCCAGAAGAGATCATCCAAATATCTGCGGACGGTTGAGTTGGAAACAGGCAAAGAGCTGGCGGTGCTTAATGCCTGTCGGGATCTCAGCATCATCGAGCACACACTACCACTGGAAGAGAGCGTATAGGGTGCTGCGCGAAGCAAGCTACATACCTGAAAACCCTGAAACAGGAAAATCTTCGCCTCAAGCGGATTGTCGCGACCAAAGCACGGGATCTGTCAATTTCAAGGCAGTCGCCTTGGGAATCTTCTGAGCCCGGCACGCAACCACCAAACCCAACAGGCTTCCTCCATAGAGAACAGACGGTGAAATCTGGTGCCGTTGGCAAGCACTTCGTTGCCCTTAACTACATTAATTGAGACAACCCAAATCAAGCTAATACCCAGCTATGTGCGACCTATCAGGCTAAACTAAATCCTGAAGCCAGCGCAGAAGGATTGTTCAAGATTTCTACATCTGGCTGGAAGATTCTGTCGTAGTATCGACTGGGGAGATTGTGGGGAAATTGCGAAAGCGATGATTATTGCACACATTTTCCCCATTGATTTTCCATGGATTCATTTTGGCACCTGTCTTGCTTCTACACGTCGCCAAGATATACCAACCGACTTAACATATAGGTTTTTTCTGGACCTGCATGATTATGGAGACATAACTATGGGGCAATCAATCCAACGGCTCTTTTCCATTCTCAATAGCCCGCATAACGCCTCTCAGGCTCAAGCCGCAAAAGCTAGCTGGCGGGATATTGGGTGGAAGAGAGTTGGGATGCAACGGCTTGCGATAACTCTCCTTAGTCTAACACTTATCTGTATTTCCCTTAGCCCTGACACGCTATGGGCCAAGACCATTACCGCCACAAATTGCTCTCGCGCTTCTGTGGAAACTGCCGTGAATAGCACAACCCATGGCGATACAGTTCTTGTCCCAGCAGGAACCTGTGCGTGGAAAACAAACCTCAATATCACCATGGGCATCACCTTGCAAGGGGCGGGCATCGGGCAGACTGTGATCCTGGACCAGACGCCAAAAGATGGTTCAGTGCCAGGCTCGTCGGTCCTCGCATTTGCTGTGGATAGCCCCAACCGCTTTCGGCTCACCGGCTTTACGTTTCAAGAGGACACCAACGATGTCAGTATCTTCACCAAATGCATGATCGTCTTGAGTGGCACATCCCACGCCTTTCGGGTTGACCATAATGCGTTTACGACAACCGGCGATGCGAGTTATCGCGGAGGACGTATCCGAATATACGGATATCTGTGGGGTGTCATTGACCATAATTACTTTCGACAAAACTTTGAAGTCGGGGTATTCACCGAGCACTCCGGTTGGAACGGAGGCTCATATGGTGATGGGAGTTGGGCGGACGCTCTATACCTTGGAACGGAAAAAGCCATCTATATTGAGGATAACGTTTTCACAGAGCTGGCAAATCCATATTCGGTTGGCGCCATCGATGGGCTCGGTGGCTATAGGCTCGTATTCCGATACAACACACTCTACAACAATACTATTGTCGCGCATGGAACTGAGAGCGGAGGTCGGCAGCGTAGCGCACGAAGCTTTGAGATCTACAGCAACACGTTTAGAATTACCGCAGGTGCCAAGAATTTGTCGGAAGCGTTTGAGATTCGCGGTGGAACAGGGGTCATTTTTAACAACAAATTCTACCGTGAAGATAACCCATCCAATGGCGGATATAACTCCCTTGCTAATCTTAAGATTTTTCGTAATGATAAATACTACCAGCCCTGGGGGAAATGCGATGGTACGAGCAGTTTCGATCAAAATGTAACAGGAACTTTTGGTTATCGCTGCGTCGACCAACCTGGCGCTGGCACCTCATCTGATCTTGCGGGCGTGGCAATGCCACCTGCAGCATGGGTGGGGAATATTCTTGATCCGATTTATCAATGGAACAATGCATTCGGTTCAAACACGAGCCCCACACTTTCAACGCAGGGCGCCTATGTAGCGACTCAGCTCGTGGAAAGCCGAGATTACTTCAACAATACACCGAAGCCAGGGTATGTTCCGTTTACCTACCCACACCCACTAGTTGCCGACTCAACCAATTCCCAGCCTGCACCTCCAGCGAGGCTGACCATTAAATGATTTATTATGGTGGCAGCTTATGCGCACTAGAAATGGACTTCACGGAGGGCAGAATGATTGGCCCAAAACCATAGAATGGATTTGCTGATTCCCTTGAGGAGGAAGGATGTTTGGTTTGGAAACCTCGAACACACGCTTAATCGCGGCGCTGATGTTTGGACGTCAGCGCCCTCATAGCTCACTCGGACACCTGACCCAGAATGAGTTTGTCTCACAACGTCAGGTTGAACAGACCACCGAAGACGTTGTCTATTCTGGTTAAGAATTGTCTCGTTACGGGGCCAACGTCACCAACGTCAACAGCATCCTAGCCAGCTTACGGACTGTCTACTTTTTAGGGGAGCTTACGAAGGCACCTATGACATCTGAGCGGATCAGATATGGGCTACGTAAGTCTGTTCAGACTATTATGATAACAAGTTTTCATGCGCTTTCGTCTCTCAATTAGAAATAGAGCTTTATCTATGGACATTGTGAGAGACCACCTGATACTCCGCAGAAACTGTTGCGCACGCTTGGCTATGTTCCAGCCAAAGATTACCCTTATCCAGGTGTACTTCCAGGACAATTGAGGAACGGCTAACTGCCCTCCTAAATCCGCGGCCATCTGTTCCTCTTTTTTAATAATATCAGGCCTTTCCGGATAGAATTCGATAAGGTACTTTTGTAGGTACCTTACACAAGCAGCGCGCACTCTTTCACTTTCCTCCAATGACCGAAGATACCCAATGTGTAACTGCATGGAACGAAACTGCGCCTCCTTTTTCCTGTCTGATCGCCCGATATAACTCAGACGATTGACACCTGACATCCTATAAAACACTCTTGCTTCCTGCACGAACCGCGTGCCATCGCTGCTCAGAAGAACTCGACAGAAATATTCACCGTCATCATCCCCCAGCAACTCGGTGTTCCAGGTACCAGCGGCTTCTGTCAGTTCGCGACTTACCAACCACGTCGAGGTCTGCATGTAAAAGCCTTCCCCCATTTTCCGCAGCAGCCACTCAACGGGAGATAGATCACACCACAGATCAGTCGGAGAGAACTCCGCCCGGTTGGATCGGTGCATGAACCGTCCCCATGCTGAAGAAAGAAGCATTCGGCTGTTTCCACACTGCTCAGCGACCTCCATCTGCCTTGTAATCTTGTCGGGGGCCAATAGATCATCCGCATCCAGCCACTGAATGTAATCTCCCAGGCTAAGTGATAAGGCTTTATTTCTGGCTGCAGAAGCGCCTTGATTGTCTTGAGTGACAATAGACACTCCCTTGGAAGAAAACTGCCGTGCGATCGCCAGCGTTTGATCTCTAGAACCATCATCAACGACGATAATCTCTTTTCGTTCCCATGTTTGCCCGACGGCGGACTCCAGCGTTTCTGCAATCCATTGCTCGGCGTTGAATGCAGGGATGAGGATGGAGATCAATGGTTTCATGTTTGTGACCCTTTTCATTTCAGACGCTCATCGCGAAGCTATCCGGCACCCTTCACCCAATAGTCGATCACCCAGTAATTTTGCATACACGTTCGCGGTCAACAGACCGACCACGTCCCACGAGTGCCGTTCGAGCGCATACTTCCGTATCTCCTGCCGACGCTTCGTCAAATCTTTGTAGAGATCGCTCGAGAAATACGTTTCGATGGCTCTTGCCAGGTCAACTGAATTGTCCGGCAGACACAGATACCCTGTTTCGCCCTCGATAATGTCTTCCCTCAATGCCCCCACATCTGTCGCGATGACCGGCAATCCAAAACTATATCCTAAAAACAACACACCACTTTGATAAATATATCGATAGGGTAAGACCAGGACATCCGCCGCTTTGAAGTACACTTCCGTCTGTTCATCAGGAACATACTCAGTCTTCAGAAGTATCTGTTCTCGGCTCGCATGACGCTTGAGAGATTCTAGAACGTCATTCCAATAATTGTCGCAGTTCTTAGGCTTGCCCGCGATAATCAACCGATAGGCTTCACCCCCAGCCATAACTAGTTCGAATGCATCGATGAGACATTGAAGCCCTTTGTATGGGGTAATGTACCCGAAAAATAGTATCACTCTCTCATATTCTTGAATTCTAAGTCGTCGCTTTGCATCTCCAGGCTTAAGGTTCGTATCGGGAACGGCATTGTTAATCCCGAAGGGAATCACCGTGATCTTCGAAGCAGACACATCAAACTGATCAATAAGTTCGCTCTTCATCGTCTCAGTGTGAGCAAAAAGATGATCCGCAAGTCGATACTGGGCTTTCAAAGTAAGCCGATTAAGCACGGTATCGTTTGAGTCTCTCATTCTGGCATTGACATTGTGGACGGTCAGGAGAGTTTTCTTCCCAAGAAACTTGTAATACAACATCAGAACAACTCGATCGAATGTCTCGAACTTATTGTTCCACAGAATGTGGAAAATATTTGGCTCCGCACTAGCTGCGTAAAGGATAAGGCGGATGTAGTAGATCAAAACTCGCAAGATCTTCTTTGGGAGGCTTGCGTCTTCTCGCATGTCGCCTCGTAGGTTCAGAAATCTCACATGGGGTGTGCCATGCCATTCAGAACAATCCAAATCATCCCCGCCGATGATATCGAGAGAAAGGCCTTTCGCAATGAGAGCTCTAGCCATACCATATGCGTAAGGCCTATCCCTACCAGCGGTGAGCAGGGAGACTTTCAGCTCAAACGTTACGTCTACCTCGGACATCGTTCACGCTGCCTCCCCCAGCTAAGAACGCTATGTTACTGGAAGAATCTTGGGCCACTGGCGTTCGACAGCCGCTTCCACCATGTCGGTTGTGATTAATTCCATGCAGTTCGGAACGAAGTCACACTTCTGCTTATAGCAGCTGAGACATTCCATGCGAGGGGCAACTTTTTCCCCAAGCCCGTATAGTTCGATCTCCGCAGCGCTGGTGGGGCCGAACAAGACAATCGTGCGTCGGCTCAAAGCCAGCGATAAATGCATCGCCAACGTGTCCCCTGTGATCACCAGGCTACATGCCCCGACAAGCGAAGCAAAGTGCCTGACAGGATGGTCACAGCCGGCGTCGATAAGAAGTACACTTGAGCGCGACATGAGCCGTCCATGCCGCGCTCGTTCCTCCGGCCCGCCAAGAAGCACCAACTGTACAGGCCGTTTTTTCGCAATACGTTCAATCAACTCAAGGTATCCCTCTTCGCGCCACTGTTTTAGTTCCCACCGGCGTCCGGCCCCAGTGTTGAGGCCGATGATCGGACACGTCAAGTCGAGGCCGAGCTTCTTCAGATGCATCCGCCCTTGCTCTCGCTCTTCTTCTGTCAACTCAAGGACGTACCGATGAGGACGCCCTGACAAACCGATGATATCCGCCATCATATCCTGGTAAGTTTTTGTGCCTTGTCGCTTGAGGTCGTCAAACAGGCCCATCTCGAGCCATTTCCTGGCTGCGGCGTTGGTCGGCTGGACATAGCCTCTGGCATCAAGAATGAAACCGTCCTTCCTTGATCCATTTGCAGCACTGGCGAGCGCCGCGCTGGTCTTCCCTGCATCAAAATTGATCACGCGATCGAAGGCTCGCACCCGTAACTGTAGAAGGGCGTCCTCGCCGTAATCGAGAATCTCGGTAATGTACGGATTCCGCTCCAGCAAGGGACGCGCCTCACATTTGGTGATCCAGGTGATCGATGCTCGAGGATGCGCCTCGGTCAACGCAGGAAGCAGCGTGGTGGTGCGCAACACATCGCCCATCGCATCAAGTTTAATGATCAACACACGTTCTTCGATCCGTTGGTAATGGTCACAGAGGCAGAGTGCGCCTGTCGCCTTGTGCCACGTGCATGGCCGATCCCCGACGAAGAAGCGACAATCGAACGCAATCTCACGATTCGATTCATTCTTCGCCATTTGTTTCTTGAACCTTTCTTTTTAAGGCATGCTTCATGATACACACATCCGCGGATACAGGTTCTTCGGCTACGGAATATGACTTCATGGCTAACTCAACTGCAGCCCGTATAGCTCCCTTGTATGACTCATCGAGTTGATAGTATCGTCTCCTTCATGACCCATGGCACCATGTCATTCCGGAGGATATAGTTTCAATTAGGCAGACGACAAATCTCTAATTACTCACTACTCCCTCACCGTAGTGTCATTCATCACATCCTGTGGAGTATTTCTTTCTGGAAATGATCAGCAATCGCCGTCGGGGAAAACTGACTTATAGCTCTCTTCATGCCGGCGTTGCCCATCGCCTGTCTAACATCAGGATTTTCATAAAAGAACATTAAGGCTTCGGCAAGACTCTCAGGTGACTCCTGTGGCACAAGAAGCCCTGTTTCACCATGAAGAACTGCTTCCGGAATTCCCCCTGATCGCGATCCAACTGCTGGGACTCCAAACGCTGCAGCCTCTATAAATGCCAGCCCAAAGCCTTCATGCTGAGCATTGAGACTCACACGTGATGGCATAACAAACAAATCAGCGACACCCAAAAGTGACCATTTTTTCTCGTCTGATATATACCCAAGAAAGTGCACCTTATTCTTCAAGCCCAGTTCTCCAGCAAGCTCCTCGAGATATTTTCGTTCTGGTCCGTCTCCCCCAATAATATACCGATACGGTATCGCCCTCTCATCGAGAATTTTCAAGGCTTGCAATACCGTATCGATTCCTTTGCCCTTAACCAGCCTCGCAATTGAAATCAGGTGATAATCTTGGTCGCGAGCCACAAAACAGCTTCCTTCTGATTGATTTATTGCTTGCTCCGATAATGGAGGATGAAGGATTTTGATTTTACCGCTTGGTATCCCCCATTCTTGAATCATTTGTTCAGTATGACGAGAGTTGGCAGCAATCCAACTTGCTTCTTTAAGCATCATCCCTCTTCTAATAAAATCGTTTACTTTCCCTCTAGACCGACACACCTCCCAATCATGAGCAATTATTCCATACGGCAACCGCTTCTCACGTAAAAACAAGACTAGTGGATACAGATTCATATCCAAGTACCCAAACACAATTGCCTTTGGATTCTCCTTTGTTAGAAATTCCTTTAGTTGCAATATTGCGAGTGAAGATGAATGAAACAAATAGGTTTTATCAAGAACGTACCTGGCATATGGCGAAAGACATCGTATAATCTCAAGGGCACTCACAGATTTATTGGCCAACCAGTTCTTAGGCCTCTTATCATGGACAATCGGGAATGGACTAACCCACTCCTCGTAATTCTCTAAAAATTTAATTCGTTCCGTCTCATGAGTCTCAACAACGGCCAATACTCGCACTTTCTTACCTAGTCGTATTAACCCTCTCGCTAAGTTATCAATGTATTCCGCAACGCCTCCTGGCTTCGGTTTGTAATCCGACGAAATAAATAAGATGTCGCTCATATGCTTATTGCTCTATCATATTTATATTGATAGCCTGATAGATTAAAAAGTGGCCCTGAAAATTTGAACAAGCCGATACGTTAAGGATTTGCTATCGTGGATGCGTAAGCTCCCCCGTCAAGGCCTCAATGACTGGGCCATCGCGCTGATCCCACTGCACCAAGGGTCGATAGTACGTGGCTCGCCCAAGCCCCACGGCCTGACAGGCCCGCTGAACCGGAAGGCCGCTCACCGTAACCAGGTGCGCGACCAGCTCCCACCGCTCAGCAGGCCTTAGAGTTTTTTTTTGCGATGACATCCTTCAGCGCGGCGTTCTCCAGCGAGAGGTCCGCATACATCCGTTTGAGGCGGCTATTCTCGTGTTCCAGTTCTTTCAGCCGTTTGATATCGGAGGCCTCCAGGCCCCCATACTTGGCTTTCCACTTATAGTAGGTGGCGGAACTGATGCCGTACGACCGCCAGATCTCGTAGACGGGGCGGCCCGCATCGGCCTCCTTCAGCATCGCCACAATTTTGGTCTCGGTAAACTTTGACTGGCGCATAGGAACCTCCTGGCTAGGGTGGCTATTGTGCCAAAAGATTCTCCTTTTGGACTGTCTCAAATTGGGGGGAGCTTGCGGAAGGAGTGAGGCTTTACGTTCGTGGTCTCTGAGCGAAGGACGGGAGCCGGGGAAATAGCCACAAGACTGAAGCGTAACAATATGTTTCGTATTAAGGCTTAAGTATTCATTAAATCCTTATATTGCTTTACGACCGCTTGTTCTCTTAAACTTGATTTGACGTATTTTACCGAAGTAAAAAACACCTAATATTTAACTTTTTATGCGGTGAATGAGATTTTTATTTTAGAAATTATTTTCTTAAGTATCAGGCCAATATTTCCTTCAATCACATGTGACCAGAAATAAGGCGAATGACTACCCAGGAATAAAAGCATCTTTTCTAAAATATATGGAGTTCGTGGCGATGATGACATTTTGCCACCAATGTGCCTGACCCCGTGCCAGGCACCGTTGACGACTGCGTCTAGGTAT
>VFKX01000094.1 GCA_009885285.1 Candidatus Falkowiibacteriota bacterium | reverse complement strand
TTGGAGAGCGTATCGGAGTAGACTTAGCCAACACATTTTACGATAATACTGAAAACATTGTAAATGAATTTCACGAAGCAAAAGATTTTTCGGGTTTTTCATTTGAGTTATTAAGAATATTCACAATTGAATCTCCGGTTAGCGAAGAAGAGTTTTTCAAATTAACTCCTGCTGAATTAACCGAAAAAATATATCATCAAGCATTGGCTGCTTATAAAAGCAAATCTGAAAACATTGCTCAAACAACATTGCCTGTTATCAAAAATGTATTTGAAACATCTGCACAAAGTTTTGAAAATATTGTTACTCCATTTACAGATGGATTAAGGTCTATACAGGTTGTAGCCAATTTGAAAAAAGCATACGAATCTCAAGGAAAAGAACTAGTAAATGCTTTAGAAAAAAATGTAATTCTTGCCATGATTGATGATGCTTGGAAAGAGCATTTACGAGAAATGGATGATTTGAAACAATCTGTTCAAAATGCTGTTTACGAACAGAAAGACCCACTATTGGTATACAAATTTGAATCGTTTGAATTGTTTAAGCAGATGCTTGGCAAAACAAATAAGGAAATTGTTTCTTTCATCACGAAAGCTACACTTCCAAATGAATCTGTTCAGCAAGCACGAGCACCTCAACGTAGAGAAAGAGAACAAGTTCAAACAAGCCGCTCAGAAAATATTGCAGCCGCTGGAGAAAGAGAAGTTATAAAAACTCCTGTGAAGGCGGAAGTAAAAGTGGGACGAAATGACCCTTGTCCTTGTGGTAGCGGCAAGAAATACAAAAATTGTCATGGACAGTAATGATTCTTTCAAAATTTTGTATTTTTGAGATATGTATTTAATAGAAAAAAATATCGAAAAAATAAAAAGTCTTTGCGTAAAACACAATGTCAATAAACTTTTTGTCTTTGGTTCTATTTTGACCAATAGGTTCAAAAGCACTAGTGATATTGATTTTATTGTTGATTTTAAGCAAGTGGAATTATTTGATTATGCCGATAATTATTTTGATTTAAAAGAATCCCTCGAAAAAGTATTCAAAAAAAATATTGATTTATTAGAAGACAAAGCCATACGAAATCCTTATTTAAAAAAAGAAATTGACTCTTCGAGAAAATTAGTTTATGGATAACGAAATAAAAACATGGCTGTTCGATATTTTAGAATCTATAAAGGAGATTGAAATTTATTTTGAAGGAAAACAAAAAGTGTTTGAGAGTTATTCAAAAGATATAAAAACCAAAAGAGCAGTTGAAAGAGACATAGAAATAATTGGAGAAGCGATAAACAGAATATTGAAAAAGGATAAAAATTTTGCCTTAGAAAACTCTCAAAAAATTATTGGTACACGAAATCGGATCGCTCATGGTTATGATAAAATTTCAGACGATTTAATTTGGAGTATTATCATAAATCACATCCCTAAATTAAAAGAAGAAGTAAGTAAATTACTTTCTTAAAATCACCCCCTCTAAAGAATATTCTATCCCGCCCAGTTTTCTCTATCTAAACTTCTGTATTGAATTGCTTCGGCAAGATGTGGAGTTTCTATTTTTTCAGAATTATCTAGGTCGGCAATGGTACGAGCTACTTTTAGGATTCTATCGTAAGCACGTGCTATATCTAGCAAATCTTATTAATGAAAAATTGGTATCCCATTTAAAAAATCATCTTTAACAACAAGTTTAGTTCTTTGTCTATTTTGCAAAAGATATTTACTCTTCATTCTTTCAATTGAAGATAAATTATCATCAAAAATAATTTCATCCCCAATCAAAAAAATGGGTTCAGCAAAAGGAAGTTTTTCAACTAAATTTTTATTTGTTCTTTCAAAATATTTTTTGCAACATTCATTTTGAGGTATAAAGGTCTTCGTCTCTGAAAAATAGACCTTCTGTTTAAGTCCAATAAAAATTATATCTGAAAAATCGTTCGGATTTTGAAAATTTAGATATGTATAAAATCCAGAAGAATTAAGGGTTTTGTATATGCTCCTTGAGGAAACACCTTCTTCTCCATTTATATACCAAGAATAATTAATGAATAATATACCATTATCATTTAACATCTCATAAATTTTTTTAAACGATTGTGAAGTAAAAACATGGCTCGGAGTAATTTCCCCTATAGTAACATCTATCAATACAATATCATATTTTTTCTTGCAAACATTAATAAAATGCCTTGCATCATCAGTAAAAAAATTCACTTTATGACTTAGGTTGAAATACTTTTGACTTATCTCCCAGTATCTATTATCAATATCTACTGCATCTACAGTAAATTCGTGATTAATAAACTCTTGAGCAAGACTTCCTCCACCCATACCTAATATTAAAGTGGAAGATATTTTGGGTTTTAATCTGGAAAATGACGAAATCGTGTGCACAAAATTATACATTGATTCATTGATAACAGTATCATTAACGATGCTATTCTGAGGGATATTATTTATAGTCAATAACCTTTGATTACCCATATGACCTTTAAAATCAAAGATTCTAAACTGACCTAACAACCCTTCGTTTTGGTATATCAAATTATATGAAGATTTTTCTGATGAATGAGAATAGCTTTTACTTATTGAAAAGACAAGAATATACAATCCAACAAAAATTGAAAATAAAACTTTATCTGCTTTCCAATTAATTATATACATCGATATTATTAAAAGAAGTGTTGAAAGAAAAATTAAAGGACCTTTTATTCCATAAGATTGTATAATATAAAATCCAAGAAATAGAGTTGAAATTATCCCCCCAAAAGTAGATATGAAATAAAGAAGTCCTGAAATTTTTCCAGCTTGTTTTTTATTATTTGATAATACCTGTATGACAATTGGGATTATCATACTTGCAACAAAGGATGGGATAAAAAATATCAATATCGAACTTAACACTAAAGAAGAGAATATACCCATTTGGGTCGTAAGAATCATAATCTCTTCGGATAAAAAAGGGAGTATTCCAATCCAAAAACTTAGAAATAAAAAGATAAATACCAGTAATTTATCTTTATCCTTTTTCGTTGATAATCGTCCACCCAAAAAATAACCAGTAGCTACAGCAGCCAATACAAGCGCTAATATAAAAGTCCAAACATCTAAAGAACTTCCAAAAAATGGGGCAATAATTCTTGACCCCAACAATTCAATTGACATAATAACAATCCCTTCTACAAAAACCAGTAAAATATACTTAAGTGGTATTTTCATGCTTCTATCCCGCCCAGTTTTCTCTATCTAAACTTCTGTATTGAATTGCTTCAGCAAGATGTGGAGTTTCTATTTTTTCAGAATTATCTAGGTCGGCAATAGTACGGGCAACTTTCAAAATTCTATCGTAAGCACGTGCAGATAAACCCAATTTTTCCATTGCTGTTTTCAGTAATTGGTTTCCTGCTTCATCTATCTGGCAAACTTCTCGCAACAACTTTGAACCTATTTGTGCATTGCAATAAACTCCTTCATGATTTTTATATCGCTCATGCTGTATTTCTCTTCCCTTAATAACTCTTTCACGAATGGTAGAACTTTTTTCGCTCGTTCGTTTATCCGATAATTCATTAAAAGAAACGGGAGTAACTTCCACATGAATATCAATTCTATCTAAAAGAGGTCCTGAAATTTTATTCAAATATTTTTGTACAACTCCCGGAGCGCATACACATTCCTTTTCAGGATGATTGTAATATCCGCAAGGGCAAGGATTCATAGAGGATACCAACATAAAACTTGCAGGATATTCTACAGAAAATTTTGCACGGGAAATTGTAACTACTCTGTCTTCAAGTGGCTGACGCATTACTTCTAAAACAGTTCGTTTAAACTCTGGCAACTCATCTAAAAATAAAACTCCATTATGAGCTAAAGAAATTTCACCTGGCTGTGGATGATTTCCACCTCCAACAAGAGCAACATCAGAAATTGTATGATGCGGAGAACGAAAAGGTCGTTGCGCAATTAAGCCAACATTTTTGGACATCTTGCCTGCAACCGAATGAATTTTGGTTGTTTCCAAAGCTTCTTGCAAAGCCATTGGAGGAAGGATAGTAGGCAATCGTTTGGCAAGCATTGTTTTTCCTGCGCCTGGAGGTCCAATCAAAATTACATTGTGTCCACCTGCTGCTGCAATTTCCATTGCGCGCTTAATATTTTCCTGCCCTTTTACTTCAGAAAAATCAATGTCAATATTTGTGAGTCGAGAAAAAAATTCATCGCGAGTATTAATGATTGTTCGTTCTAACGGAATATCATCATTAAAAAAATCTATTACCTGTTTGATATTTTCAGCTCCATATACCTCAAGTCCATCAACAATTGCAGCTTCGTTTGCATTTTGTTTCGGAAGAATAATTCCTTTGATTCCTTCTTTTCGGGCTTGAATGGCAATAGGCAAAACACCTTTAATTGGCTGCAAACCACCATCCAGAGAGAGCTCTCCCATAATCACAAACTCTCCAACTTTGTCTGATTTTATTTGTTCTGAGGCAGCTAATATTCCAATAGCAATAGTTAAATCGTAAGCAGAGCCTTCTTTGCGAATATCAGCAGGAGCCATATTCACCACTATTTTTTTACCGGGAATTTTAAATCCATTATTTTTCAATGCTGCATCAATCCTTTGCTGACTTTCTTTTACAGCACTATCGGGCAAACCAACCAAAAAGAAATTTACACCGGGAGTTACATTTACTTCAACTGTAACAGTTGTAGCATTTATTCCATATACGGCACTACCAAGGGTTTTTACAAGCATAGATTTTTATAAATAATATTAAGCAAATGTATTCTTTTTTTGTTTTTATTTATTTTTGTGAATACTAAAAATATTGAATTTTAAATTCTGAAGTGTTTCAAGCGGAATTGCAAATTCCGCTTAAAGAAGCGTTTTTACAAGCATAAATTTTTTATATCAGTTTGGCTTTCTTTTTCGGAATTTTAAAACCAATAGCTTTTCTTGGTTTTGAATTTTCTTTCTTTTCAAGCAACTCATCTAAATATTGAAAAACTAATTCAATATTTTTCCCATGATTATCTACTTTCTTTTTTATATGCTCTATCTCTAAACGCAATTCAGTGTTACTTAAAAGCATTTTTCTTAAAGTCACAAAAGCTCTCATAATAGCGATGTTTACATCAATAGCTTTATCACTATTTAAAACACTTGAGAGCATGGAAACTCCTTGTTCAGTAAATGCAAAAGGTAAATATCTTGTGCCGCCTCTTTTATTTGAGGTGCTATAATTGCACCTCAAACTTTCCCATTCTTTTTTAGACAATTCAAACATAAAATCAGGAGGAAATCTTTTAATATTAGCCCTTACAGATCTTTTTAAATATTTTGTTTCTGTTTGATAAAGTTCAGCAAGATCAAAGTCAAGCATCACTTTTTGTCCCCTTGTTTCAAATATTTTATTTTGTATAAGTTGTAACTCCATGATTTTTTTCAATAAACTTCATCAGAAATAACCAATGCCATATTTTTTTGCGCCATTTTATTACCTATTTCTTTGAGGTCGCAATTTACGACCTTATATTTCCTAACTTGAAATCACAAATTGTGACATCAAGTTTCTTAAATCTTATTCTCGATATAATGTATTAACGAATGAATTACTTTGATATGAATTTCCTGTGCTCTATCAGCATATTGAGAATGCGGAGAACGAATTTCAACATCACACAAGCCAGTCATTTTACCACCATCTTTTCCTGTCAACGCAACTACTTTCATTCCTTTTGCTTTTGCAGCTTGAATAGCTTTTAAAACATTTTCCGAATTTCCGCTTGTACTGATTGCTAACAAAACATCGCCTTTATTACCTACTGCTTCAACATATCTTGAAAATATTTCAGAAAAACCATAATCATTTCCAACACATGAAATATGGGAAGGATCAGAAATAGAAATGGCTGCTATTGGTTTTCTATTTTCTCTGAAACGACCTGTTAACTCTTCGGCAAAATGCATTGCATCACACATAGAACCACCATTTCCGCAAGAAATAATTTTATTGCCACTCTTAACCGCAGCAACCATTATTTCTCCAGCAGATTGAATTGATTCAAAATTTTTAGCATTGGAAATAAATTCTGCTAAAGTTTTTTGTGCTTCTATAAAGTTGTTTTTAATGCTCTCCATTTCTCTTTTTAAATTCGTTTATACCTGAGTCAAGCCATTGAATATATTTTTGAATATCGGGGTCGTAACTCGCTGATTTTTCAGTCAGCATTTGCTCATTATTGTCAATCAAAATATATTGTGGCTGTGTATTTGTCTTATACCTATCCGCTTGAAAGTAACTCCATTTATTACCAATTGTTTTAATTGAAAAATCTCTATCGCCAAGTTTTTTCACTGTTTGTTGGTCAGCAGATAATTCATTTTTATCATCTACATAAAGCGAAACCACCACCACTTGTTCTCTCAATCTTTTATCAACTTCAGCATCAGTCCAAACTTGCGATTCCATTTTTCTGCAGTTTACACAAGCCCATCCTGTAAAGTCTATCATTAAAGGTTTTCCAACCTTTTTCGCATAAGCTAATGCCTCATCGTAATCATGAAAACACGGTAAATTATTTGGACAATGTTCTTTTTTATAATTGGCTTCAGAGTTTCTGGAATCAGAAACTATAATTGAAGATTTTCCAAAACCTTCTGGAGCTTCGCTATAAAAATCAGGAGGAGGGAAACCACTAATTAATTTCAAAGGCGCTCCCCACATTCCAGGAATTAAATAAACTGTAAATGCAAATGAGGCAATAGCAAAAAATAAACGAGTAACAGAAAGGTGTTTGACATCATGATCATGAGAGAGTTTGAACCATCCCATTAAATAAATTCCCATTAAGCCAAAAATCACAATCCAGCAAGCAATGAAAACTTCGCGAGTAATAATACCTGCCTGAACTACCAAATCAGCATTTGAGGCAAACTTGAGTGCCAGTGCAAGTTCTAAAAATCCTAAAACAACTTTTACTGAATTTAGCCAACCACCTGATTTTGGAAGAGAATTTAACCAACCGGGGAAAGCTGCAAACAATCCAAATGGTAGTGCCAATGCCAATGAAAAGCCAAACATTCCAAGTAATGGACCTTTTACTCCTCCATTTACAGCGGCTTCAACAAGCAAAGTTCCAATAATAGGACCTGTACATGAAAATGAAACAAGCGATAATGTAAATGCCATAAATAATATTCCAACTATTCCTCCTTTATCGCTTTTAGAATCTACTTTATTTACAAATGATGATGGAAGAACGATTTCAAAAGCACCTAAAAATGAAATAGCAAATACAACTAACAAAACAAAAAATGCAAGGTTAAACCACACATTGGTTGATAAGGCATTCAGGGCGTCTGAACCAAAAATCGTAGTAACACCAAATCCAAGCAAAACATAAATTACAACAATAGATGCTGCATAAATGAATGCATTTGTAACACCTACCGCTTTTGTTTTACTTCTTTTGGTAAAAAAACTAACAGTCATTGGTATCATAGGAAACACACAAGGAGTGAGCAGAGCAAGTAATCCGCCTAAAAATCCTGCAATAAAAATTCCCCAACCGCTTTTATCTTCTGCTTCACTTTTTTGTTCAGAAATTTTAGACGTTTCGCTTATAATAGTCTGAGAAGAAATTGCTTTTTTATTTTTTATACTCTCGTAAATTGCTGTTGAATCGCAATCACACGGAGCAATTGTAACATTCTCCGATGTTGAAATTCCGCTTCCTAAAATCTTGAATTTAAAATCTACTGTTGTTGGAGATAGACATTGAGTTTCATTGCAAACCATAAACTCCAAACTACCCGTTATGTCAAAATCTTTGGCTGATTTTATCTTTACTTTCTGCTTAAATGTTCCCTCATGAGCAAAGAAATTTATTTCTTGGTTCCAAATTTCTTCAAATTTTTTAATGAGTTTGCTTTCTACAATATTTCCGGAAAGTTCATAGTCATCTGTCTTCTTAAAATTAAAAGAAGTTGGAACAGGACCGTCATCTCCGTACGACTTAGTGCCATATAAATGCCAATCCCCCTCAATTTTAGCTTTAAAAACAAGTTCTGCCTCATTATCATTAAGCTTATTAACAGAGTAGTCCCATTTAACAGGGTCAACTATTTGTGCCTGTGCGTAGGAAAACAAAAAAGTAAAAAATAATAATAATCTCGCTCTTATTAGCATACTTAAATTTTAAAATGTGATATAAATGTAGGGATTTTTTGTAAATCAAAATAGGGGAAACTAAAAGC
>VFKX01000028.1 GCA_009885285.1 Candidatus Falkowiibacteriota bacterium | reverse complement strand
TAAAAGAACCACAATTTGAAGGAATGAATTAGTCGGACGTGGCACTATGTGTCCAGCCCCAACTCTTTGATCAGGTCGGCGGCACTACCCCGCCATACCCGACCCGCCTTCACATCCTCCAACGAAGCCTTCACCCGGGCTACATAGGCCTCTTCGGCATCGGCCACCAGCTCAGCATAGCGTGCCTCGGTCAGCACCACATACTCGGGCCGGTTGTTACGGATAACATGCACATCGCCCTGTGTGATCAAACTGTCAACCGCTGCAATACCGCGTCGTTTCAGTTCCTGAGCAGGGATGGTATTCATATAAGTACTCCAATTGATACCTTATTAAGTACCTGATAGTGTGCCACAGGTGTTCGCAAGTGGCAATAAAATCTTTCGGTAACAGCAAAGGCGGCCAAACGGCCGCCTTCTGAATTTAGGATTGTGTCCCCGGAACTCCCCTAACGGTAGGGCGATTCGACGACGACAAAACCGTCCGGTACCCGGCGGAAATAGTTGTCGTCAGCGGTGAATAATGTCGCTCCGCCTAACGTCAACTGGACGGCAAAACCGGGCAGGCTCGGTACGACGATGCCGACCGGACCCCCGACGATCATAAACCCGTCACGATGGCGGTTGAAAAAACGTCCTTCATGGAACAGTACATGCTCCCCCTGGTGTTCCAGCTCCAGATGTCCGCCGGGGACACTCCGGACAATGGAGCCACGATGGCCGCCGCGATGTTCACCGCCTTCACCGCCATGCCTACCCCCATGGTTCTCGATGCCTTCACCACCATGTCTCCCGCCTCCGCCTCCACTACTACCACTGCCACCACCCCGGGCCATAGCCAGGCCCGAAAACCCGGCTAGCAGCACAACGATCAAACCCGCAAACAACCCACCCTTCATTATCTTCCTTAACTCCTCGTGCCTGATCATGGTTCGTGCTCCTTTCAGTGCAAAATATGGACTGTCAGAACTCAAACTATACCAATTTAGTCCTATTATAACGGTTACTGCGGTTGTGACAACAACTAAATATGACTCACGGTATAATCGTAAATATATCTAATGGTTACTGAAGGCATGCCACGTATCGTTGTCAGCCGGACGGCAGGAAATTTCTATTAAGAGACAGCAAAGGCGGCCCATCGGCCGCCTTTTGAATTACCTATACTCTCAGCGGGATTCCCGCCGCTTCCACATGCCGGCCCGGCGGCTGTCTTATTTGGCCACAGCCGGTAGCTTGCCGGCGACGTTGTTCTTCATCCAGTGCGCATCCCACCATTCGATCGGGTTGACCGACTGCCCGGAGATCGTCACTTCAAAATGCAGATGATCCCCGCCGGCCATGCCGGTGGCTCCGGAGCTGGCGATGATCTGCCCCTTCTCCACCGTGTCGCCCTGCTTCACCTCGATCCGGCTCAGATGCCCGTAGATGGACTGCAGCCCCAGCCCGTGGTCGATGATGATGCACTGGCCGTAGATGCCCAGATCACCGGCGTGTATAACCTTGCCGCGGTTGGCGGCCGGCACGTCGGCGTGGGCCAGCGAGGCCAGATCGAAACCGAGATGTGTCTGCCGGTCGACCTCTTTATCCTGGTGGATATAGGTGCGCTCCTGGGCAAAGCCGCCGAGAGGCGCGGTCCTCGGCATCCGCAGGAATACCCCCTGCCAGAGCGGCACCGGCGACGTCTCCCGACCGTAGGTGTCGACCGCTTTCCGGTCGGCGGCTCGCTGGTCCCCGTTCGCCTTGAGGAATATCTCCAGCGGTGTTCCCGCCTGCGGGAACTTCCCTTTGAACTCGGCAGCGATCTTTGCCAGGAAGGCCTCGGTCAGGTTGATCCGGTCGGTGGACCGGGCCGTGGCGGTCAGGTGATAGTTGATACCCGCCGTCCGCTCGTTGCCCGCCTTGTCCACCGCCATCACCCGCGGGACAAATTTGGCGGGGTCCAGATCGTAGGGAAAGGGGAACAGGCAGACGTACTGGTTGCCACCCTGCCGGAAACCGGGGTAGAACTTGTCGGCGAAGGTCACGCCGCTCTTTTCGACCTCTTTCGAAACGGTATAGACCACCAGCCCCGCACCGCCCTGGTTGATATTGTGGGCAACACTCACCACCGCCAGTTCCAGCGGCTTGGTGTCCAGCGTGTAGGATTGTTTCACGGATGACGTCCGGGACGCGCCGAAACGTGGCGCGGCACCGGTCGCCGTAACCTCAAGGGTAAAGGGACCGTCCTTCAGGCCGCTCTTCGCCAGGTTGAAGGTCTCCGCGGCCTGACCGCTGCCGGGGGGATACACCTTCGCCAGGACCTCGGTCTTCTTCTCCGCCTGCACCGCGGTCACCGTCAGTTTCTTCAGCCCCCCTCCCCGTGTATCCAGCTTCACGGTCAGCTCCCGGGCGACGCCGACCAGCCCCGGTCCGGGGGTTACTGACACCACCGGGGCGCGGGTCCCGAAGAAATAGAACAGGATCGTTCCCAGTACGGCGACGGCCGCGATTATTTTAGCGAGCGGATTGATATTCATGATTACCTTCTTTGGTTGTGATGGTTGCACACAGAGGTTTCACTTTTTGGAGAAAAAGCGTCAAACGGAAAACCCAGAGAAGCAGGCAGGGCGAGACCGGAATTTCCTGTACCTTACCTTATCTCCCCGCAAGATACAATCACCGCATAGCAACCTGAAAACTGATTATGATCGGCCGCCGGAAGCAAGCGTATCCATCCATAACGTACTGAGTCCAGTGAATTGCTGATGGAGGTAGAAACAATTAAGGCGGCCGATTGGCCGCCTTTTGAATTAAGTATATGACCCCAGAATTCCCCACAAAAATGGCGGATTAGAAAATCCCCCGTGTCCTCTATTGTAAAGGCAGGCCAAATGTATATTTCAAGACCTGACCCCGCGGGTTCGCCCCTATTTATCCCCCCTGAATTTCGACATTGGAGCACGAAAAAATTTCAAACTTGGAAACAGCGAAACTCAAGACACATATGACACCTAGATACATGGACACAACGCACCAATTAACCACTTGATTTTTTTCACTACATCGCGCTATTAATAGCCATCTAAAATATATTGTTGGATATTTATAGCTCCAAGAGCCCCATCAAATAGCGACTTAATCATTATTCAATTGGCGAAGCCGCATAAATTAAGTACTTGTTTTTATTGCATTTTTAGTGGATTATGGATTCATCACAACGATCCAACTTCCATTGTAAGGAAGAAGATTGGGTGAAGGCTCTGTCAGCGATCGCGCGGCGTTGACAGAGCCGACTTCATTAAAGGAGAAACCGTAATGGCAAATTCAAAGGGTAAAGGCGGAACCGTTGCTAAAGGTCGGAGAAGCAAGCTTAAGAAAGAGTTTTGTCCCGATGAAATCACCTGGGATGGTCCGGATGAGATGGGATACTTCTGTACACCAAGGACTTTCCCTTATATTTCCTGTGTGTTACGTCAAAAGAACATTAGCGCAAATATCGATCCAACTTCTGTCTTATTAGAACTCTACTCGAGGCACATGGGAGAAGGAATCATTGAAATGTCGCACGAGGATGACCATGCAAATGCATCCGGTTATTTCGGTTCCAGAGCGTCACGATCATGGCGCGATCGAATGAAAATACTCGAAGATGCGGGTTTTATTAAGGCAATTGAAAAAGGCAGCAGGAAGTATGGCTATGTAGTTTTAGTTCACCCATCAATAGCAATGAAAAAACTGTACGATAAAGGACTTATTCTCGACTCTCTATGGAATGCATATCGAAGTAGGCAAATTGAGTCCAGCGAATATAAAGCAGAAGATTTATTAGAATCTGATGAATGATCTTCAGGAACATACAATTTTCACATCAACTTTGCCCCGAAAAACCCTCATTTGGCTTGATGCAGTCGCATCCATTCAAACTCGTCAATTCCGAGGGTGTGAATTCTTGCCGCTAATTGACTCACAATACGCTGAGCTTTGCCAATTTTGAGGTCTGCAACCCATTCTAATATCTTGGCATCAAAGGTTCTAAAATTTAAGACACCCCCAACTTTTGTGGCTTCAACAAAAGCTTCGGTTGCTGACTTTGCCCGAAATGGAAATACTATCAAGTTATTCGGAGCAGGAGCCACACTCAACCAAATACCCGCGCCTTCGCCACTCGGAACACAAATGTCGAGTATTTTGCGAACATCATCAACTTGTTGAATGTCAAGATGAAGAAAAGGAAAAAGCGTATCCTTATTATGTTTAATCCTAATTGAATCGCATAGTGGTTGAATACAAAGAAGATATTTGCCGGAAATTGTTTCCTTCACCACTGAACCTAAGTGAAGTCGAGGTAAAGATTTTGAAATAATATTTATATTTCTTATTGAAGTGTCAATTGTTGAAATAATGCTGAGATTTTCTTTGGCTTTCGCCATATTTTCTATATTTTCCTTGTATAACAAACTAATAATTTTTTCAGCTGTTTCTCGATCTGACAATGGATCTGATTCAAATAGTTTACTGAATAGTTCAGATTGGGCTGAAATGCTATCAATTGATTTTTGACGATAAGCTTCTATTTCAGCAGAAAACGAGTCTTCTTTTGTTTCTAATATTATCTCGGTCACTTTACTTGCAACCTCTTCTTTAGTGAACTTTGCATTTTGAAACAATTTCCTGAACCCGTCTGCTTTTGACCGACTGTATTCGGAAATAGCCTTAGTCAAACGTTCCTTCTCCTGTGCATCAAAACAATCCTTTTCTTTGACCCAAAGCTTACATTGTTCCGCATTTATCGCATCGCCAACATCACTGTGGTTGAGCAAAGTTCCTATTTCTCCAGAAATTAAATCGAGGGCAAATTGCTCCGCGTCGTTTGGGTCGGGTATTAAACACCGATGGGCAATGAATGCACCATCTAATGTCGGAGAGAACGTGGCCAAGAGATGGTGAGTTTTGTCTCTTATTTCACTTATTGCAGTAAGGGCAGCGGCTGAGAGTAAACCCGATGTCAGTTGTGAGAAAGTCTGGATGATACGTTCAGGCAAATTTTCATAGGAGACTACTTCCGCCGTTGGCACTAATACATCCGGTTTTTGAAAAAAAACAACTAATGCATGCCCATTTCGTATTTCCGATGAATCAGCATTTTTGGTAAACCCATATTCGGTTAGTAGCTCGAATAATTCATCTATAACCTGAGGTCCATTTTCAGCACTATATATAACCAGCAGCCTTAAACGACCACCACGCTCAATGTCCTCTTTTACTATGGTCACAACTGAATTTCTTGCAATAGCCGTATCTTTGTACAAATCCCAATCAAGGATAGTAACATCCGCCGTTCTTGCTAAATGGACAATTTGAGCCTTCGCACGTTCGGCTTCTTGATCTGGCTTTATAACAGAGCACAATATTTCCTTACTAGCAAAAGCGTCGGTAAGTTCCTTTGCCTCCAATTTGTTAGCATTACCAATATCATTGGCAACTTGAACTTCTTCGACAATATCTCCACGGTCACCAGAAAAACCGTCATCCTGCTTCTCCGCCTTCTTGGCAATAGCAGGTACATCTTTTTCATAGGCGTTGTCATCAAAACAGACAACAGTTTTCAAAAAACTGGCGGCTTTATCGTGGTAATATTCGGCTAGACTGGGCATTAACGCTTTCCGCCTCTATTCTGATTTATCTTCTGATTTAATTGTAATTAAGAAGCTTGGCACGTTATCAACTCCCGGATTGTTCAATTGCAAATCCATACCCTCATGGCGTAACGCGCGCCTGGCAATGCTCAGTCCCATGCCACGACCTGTTGGCTTGGTAGTAAAGCCGAAATCGAAGATACGTTCGGCCAACCGCTGCTCAATTCCAGGGCCACCATTTTCGACGATGATACCTTCCGGATGAAGATCAATCCGAATCCAGCGCCGTTCCGGAGGTAGGCTATTTAGCCAAAAACATGCATTATCGACAAGGTTGATAAAGACAGGTAGCAGGGTTGAAGGGAATACCTTGACGGAGTTCTTTCGGAATCGATCAGTCGCGTCCAGCTTTATTTCATGACGTTTCAAACGATCGCCGAACACATTCAGCAAATAACCTCGTATCTCCTCACCGGATAACTCAATATGCTGCCTAGTTAGCCGCCTATCCAATGGGGCAAAGAGCCGTAAATATTCTTCAAGGTGAGAAAAGCCCGTTCGCAGATCACTAAATAGTTCTCCCAACTCCGGTGTGCCTTTAGCCCAAGGATGAAGCCGTCCAATTCCTTGCTTGATTTTTCTGACAACCCCGTTGAATTCATGCTGTACAACACCGAGCGACATACCAACTTGTGCCCAATGAAGTGACTCCTCAAGTTCTTCACGCAAGTCCTTATTGCTGTCCTCTAGGGCTGATGTTACATCATCCGGAAGGACACCGGCATTGATGGATTCCGATAAAGCATCCAACTGTTCCCTGAGTTTTTCGAGAAAGTTTGTCTCCTTCTCTGAGACACTGTCCAGTCTTCGTTCAAACACTGCTCTTAAAGAGACGATCGCATCACCGTCGCAACCGGCAATTTCCGATCGTTCAAAATCGGAAAGAACGTTCTCAATCTCGTTGCGAAGTCTACCCACACTGGACGTGATTCCCCTAGAAATTGACTCGCGGGCGCGGGTCAAACCTTCCCTGGCGTCCTTTTCTCCCTGCGAAGCCAGTTTCTTTATCGATTGCTGGCGACTTTCCAGCGCCTCTCTCAAGAGAAGCCGACGGTTGAGCGCCGCACCACGCTGTTCAAGAAGTTCAGCAAGCCTTCCATCAAAATGCGTAGATAAAGATGCGAATCGCGACTCTTCAAGCTCATCATAAACCCGCCTGAATGCCTGCCAGTCGCTCGTTAGCTGCTTTGCCAGACCAACCCCCTGGGGGCGACTAACGCGATAACGTGAGCGTAACTCGCCAAGAGCACGCCGGAAATCATCTTCCAGTTTATGTAACTGTTTCCCCATTTCGTCGGGGTCTTCCACTGACGCAACGGCATCAAAACGATGATCAAAGTCAGCTTTTATCCGCTCACTATCAGTACCGGGTTCGCCACGTTCAACCTTTTCAAAGAATTCGTTCAATGAGTTCTTGAATTTTTCTTTACGGACACTGACTAGTTTTTCCCGCTTTCTTAACAAATCATTCCGAACGTCCATCTCTTCTTTCATTCGATTGAACTCTTCCCCCAATGGAGCAGTCTTGCGAAAGAAATCAACAGCAAGTGACATGAAAAGATTTTCCAACATTTCCCGGAACTGGCGGTATGCCATATTTTCCCGGAAGCCTTCTCTTCCTGCTTTTTCTTGCAGCATCCCATTGGTTGCTGAAGAAATTAGAATCGCCCCGAGCATCCGCCGATAGGAGAAAAACCAGTCCGAAGCTTTCAATGTACGTCGCCGTTCAATATTAAGGAAGTCGATGTCCGAATCGCCATAAGGCAAAATACGAATCCCATCGCGGTAAACATATAGACCACCGATGCGATCAAGCTTATTGCTGATATTCGAGAATTCTTCCGCCGGAAGGAGCGATTGGTGTTGCAGACCTTGCATGTAACCACATCGAATCTCAAAGGGGCCGCAAAGAGTATGGTGGCCTTTGGCTCCTGGCCAATTCAGTGTGTATGAAACGGGCGGCAGGTCAAAAATCTTTACAGTCCCAATGAACTGCCCATATTGATCAAATTTGCCCTCAAATATATGATCCACCGTTTTATATTCTTCCGGAGTAAAGAATGACCGCCCCCCGATGAAATCCCGAATTTCACCATCAGCTCGATGCTGTCGAAAAGCCGCTGTAATCGGAGGAGAGAGAAAGTCCGGCAACATAGTATTGCTAAATCCAATCAAATGTTTTTCAAGACGGGTGGCTTTACCTTCCGTTTCCCCAGCTAAGTCGGCATCCAAAACTGTGTCATACGGTCTGATGATAAACTGAGTGCCGAAACCTTCACCCAAAAGAGAAGGCCCCGATTCTTCCGTTTGCGCTCCTTTGTCAAGACTCTCCAGAACAGCCTTTGGAGAAAATTTCATTAGTTCGAGGTCGGCAGAAACTCGTGCAATGACTTCGGCAGGCACTATTGCCCCGAGGCCTTTTACTTCATCGACAATTGTAGCTGCCAACTTTTCCATTAGAGGCTGTTCTGGAAGAGTACCGCCCGGAATGGTAACAACCGGAATGCGAATATGGTGAAGGTCCAGTCCCGGAATCTCGAAGAGTGGCCAGTAGACGAGACTGACAACCAGATCGTGCAACCCCTGTTCACGTTTGGCTCTGGTGAGCACCAGAACTGTTGGGCCAATAGAGGCTATAGCGAGACGACCAATACCCTTTTCACCGAGAACGCGTCGTGGAATTTTTCCGTAATCACCCAGCCACGGGGCAATATGCTCCGATTGACCAACCTTGCTTTCCGTCCCGAGAGTAAGCCAACGATTTCTGAAGTCATCTTCAGTCATGCCGAAGCCATCATCCCGAAGTACGAGCGCTCGGCGCTGAACCAACAAATCTACTTCCACTCGTCGGGCAAAGGCATCATAGGCGTTTTTGAAAAGCTCATGGAGTGCTGTTGGAATCCCGGCAATCTGTTGGCGACCGAGCATGTCCACGGCTCTTGCCCGGACCTTTATCGATGCGTAATTATCAGTATTATCCATATTAATCACTTGTCCCGTTTGGATTATTCATTCTTTCTGATAATGCGAAGATAACTGCCGCAACAATTTGCTCCGCCAAATCATGCTCCCAGCACCTGAGCACAAGCCATCCGGCATTACGTAGTATTTCATTCGTATCCCGGTCCCGCGACCTATTCTGGTCAATTTTGCTCTGCCACCAATCACGATTATGGGCGGGAATATTCCGGTGTTCCGAACACCCGTGCCAGAAACAGCCATCAATGAAAACGGCAACTTTTTTGCCGGGAAATGCGATGTCGATGGAACGCCGTGGTGCTCCAGGGACAGGATACTGCACCCGATAGCGCATGCCTTTAGCGAAAAGCTGACGACGAACCGCCATTTCCGGGCCGGTGGAGTGCTCGGGCATGCTGCGCATGGCTCCGGAGACTGCTTTCGATATGGCCGCCGGACGTTCTTTCATTCACCTGATCACAGTCCGGAGACGGTGCTCTTTTCGGGATTTCGAGGGGCCTGTAAACAGTGCTTAAGTGAAGGCGCAAGGGTTCTGATCATATTCACTGGCACTGCATTGCCGATCTGGCGTGCGATCTGGCCCGAGTTGCCGAAGAAGCGATAATTGGGGGGGAATGATTGGAGCAGAGCCGCCTCTCTGAGGGTTATCGCCCGATTGTCTCGGGGGTGGGCGAAACGGCCTTTCGTAACGTCCGTGCAACCGGTCGTCAATGTCGGGGCGACATCATCCCATTTCATGCGACCGTAGACATCGGGGAAGTCGTTCTTCCGTCCCTTGTGGCATTCCAGCTCAAGTTCAGGTGGCAACGACAAGCGGCTTCCACCATCCTGCGGAATGTGATTCATCCTCTGCAAGACAATAGGATGGTGTTTTCGGGCAAAATGCAGTTGATCATCTGGATCGTGCTCACCGGAACAGAGCTGTTTCAACTCGCCGATAGTCTGGCGGACGGTGACGGGCGGTTGAGTACGGATGCTCCCGTAGAATGTGTCGATAGATTCCTGATCTCGGGCGGCAATCATGATGCAGCGCTCACGGCGTTGGGGAACTCCACAATCGGCGGCATTCAGTGTCCTGGGATCGCCCAGCAAATATCCGAGTTTAGCCAGTTTCTGGCGCAGGCTATGTAACGGACCTGATATGGCAATTCCGGGGACATTCTCGAAAAACACAACTTCAGGAGCGAATTCTTTGACAAACTTGAGACTTTCAAGCACTAAATCCGCCCGGGGGTCTTCCGTCGAACGCTTGCGATTCTGACTGCTGAACGGTTGGCAAGGAGCACAGACAACAAGTAGATCAAGTGGTCTGCCGTATCCAATTAACTTCCGCAGCTTCGTTGGTTTTAATATTCTGATATCGGATTCAAAGAGATGTACTTCCGGATGGTTGAGGCGGAATGTTTCACAGGCGATGGGATCATTGTCAATTGCAGCAAGAACGGAGATACCTTCGGCTTTCAGGCCTTCAGTTACAGCCCCGGAGCCGCAATAGATATCAATAGCTGTGATTTTCCTAGATGCCATGTATTTATCTCGTTGTAATGAAGTTACTAATTTGAAGGTTAGTCTTAATTGACGTGAATATACTTAAAAGCAGGGTTAAATGCAAGAAAGGGCGCCACAATGAGCGCCCTTTATCATTCATCCTACTTCAAATTCTTCTTTATCCTCTCCACCGCCTCAATCACATTCTC
>VFKX01000095.1 GCA_009885285.1 Candidatus Falkowiibacteriota bacterium | reverse complement strand
GGTGGTGTAGCTCAGCTGGTTAGAGCGTAGCACTCATAACGCTAAGGTCGCGGGTTCGATCCCCGCCCCCGCCACAAGAAAACCAGATTAGGCTCATGTTTTGGGCTTGATTAAATAAAATAATAGTATATAATAAAACAGTAATGCGCTCATAGCTCAGTTGGTAGAGCAGTTGCCTCTTAAGCAAACGGTCGCAGGTTCGAATCCTGCTGGGCGCACAAATATAGAACTCGTAACATTTTTCCGCTGTTTATATAGATTTTTTAAATCTAATTATTAAATAAATATAATATGCCCGGAGAGTACAACTATACAGTTTATAATGAGAAGAAGAGGCAGATGGACGAAGCAAATGCTAAATATCAAGAGAGTCATGACAAAGCAATAGAAAGAGAAAAGGCAGAAAACGATAAAAAAGAAAAATAGTGATAAAAAAACAGGTTAATTCAACCTGTTTTTTTATTTAGCCCGTCTATTGACGTAAATCGATAAATCTGATAAATTATCCTTGTTAGTCGTACCTTTAAACTGCAAAATTAATGAGTAATATTAGTAATCAATAACCTTAAATTTTGAAATCTCAAAAATAACGACATGGAAGACGAAGACTATGATAATGAAAATGATCAGATAAATAGCGATGGGCCGCCTCACGAGAATGTGAACAGAGCCTCTCATGACCCGTCATGGAATACCCGATCGGCTGACCTGGCTAAATCCAAGAATTACTATACAGAAAAATACAAAAAGTGTTAGCAGAGATGTTTATTGAGTCAAGGAAGCGTATTTAGCTTCCTTTTTTATTACCCTTGCGAAAACTGTAAATTCCGCTATAATAAGGGAGTAAAAATACGAACTATGTCAAATGTTCTCATCTTCGGCCCTCCGGGAGTAGGCAAAGGAACCCAGGCTGATTTAATTTCTAAAAAATATAAATTAACCCATTTATCCAGCGGGGATCTTTTGCGTGCCGAATTAAAACACGGACGCCACAAGGTCAAAATCAAGGAACTTCTGGATGCCGGCAAGCTGGTTCCTGATGACATGATAACGGAAATGATTGAGAAGGCTGTTGTTCAAGGCTTGAAAAAAGGCGGCTTCCTCTTTGACGGCTATCCCCGCACTCTCAAACAAGCCCGCTCTTTAGATAAATTTCTTAAATCAAAAAAAGTTAAACTCGATGCCGTCATAAATCTCAAACTGAGTGAAAAAGACGCCGAAAAGCGCATTTTAAAAAGAGGCCAGACTTCCGGCCGCAGCGATGATAATAAGAAGATTATTAAAGCTCGTTTCGGCATTTACCGCACCCAGACCGTCCCCTTATTAGAATATTATAAAAAACAAAAGAAAATTATCAATATTGACGGTCGTCCAGCCGTTATCGATGTCTTCGCCAAAATTGTTGAAGATTTGCACGAGGCCTTAAAATCATAAATTTGCACGCAAAAAAAGAGGATATTCCTCTTTTTTTATGATCCTTGATTAAGAGACCGTGGTTCCGACAAATTTTTCGCCAGCTAAACACTTCTTTAAATTATCAATCTTACTACCATTTAATATGACGACTTTTAGGGCGGCGGCGGCCGCTTCCCGCGAAGCAATCGGGTCAAAAGGAGTATTTAAGCCAGGCTGCCAGCGATTCCCCACAATCTTCCGAAAAACCTTCCAGGAGGCCGTTTCTAGCCTCTGGGCGTCTTTAAATTGGCGAGGATCCTTATCATAAGCATAATCTATATTTGATAAATTTATGACGGTTTTTATCTTATTATGCTTGGCCAATAAAACTGCTACATAATCAGTTGACCAGCCAGGTTTATAGCCAGCGGCAATGACAATATTTTTCTTGGCACTGACTTTCTTCATCGGATCAATGACTATCTCCGGATGAGCCGCTGGACCGAATGAAGCCCTTAGCAATTGAGCATTTAAGCGAGTAGCACTGATACCTATCCAGTCGCGGTCAGCAGGACTGATTTTTGCAATTTCTAGTCCGGCTTTAATATAAGTCCTGGCGGTTATCCCGCCACCTACGACCAGGTAAAACTTATTTCCTAATTTAACCTGATCGAGGATAAAGGCTCTAAAGATTTTCATGAAGCTCGTCTCAATACCGTCAGCCGTGACTAAAAGCGAGCCACCGACCGATAAAATAAATGATTGGTTTTTCATTTTTTTTAAAATCGCCCCACTGCAATCGAGTGAGGCGATTATTAAATATATTATTTAGTCTCTTTCGGTTCGACGTCTTCTCTGACTACTTTAACATCCTTATCCTTATTCTCTTCGATTTCTTTACCCTTGATATCGGCGAGAATAGCCTTGCGGATTTCTGCAGCCAATTTCTTATCGTCCTTAATCATTTTCTTAGCTACTTCACGGCCAGTGCCTAATTTAATGTCCTTGAAAGTATAAGTATTGCCGCTCTTTTTAATTGATCCGTATTCCACACCTAAATCAACCAGGTCGCCGGCGACGGAAATACCTTCATTGTACATAATATCAAACTCACAAGTCCTAAAAGGAGCCGCCACCTTATTTTTCACAATTTTCACCTTAACGCGATTACCAATAATCTTTTCACCCTGCTTAATCTGAGCAGCGCGGCGCACTTCAATGCGAACCGAGCAATAAAATTTCAAAGCATTGCCGCCAGTGGTGGTTTCCGGATTACCGAAGAAAACGCCAATCTTATTTCTAATCTGGTTAATAAAGATAACCACAGTATTAGTCTTGGCAATCACAGCAGTTAATTTTCTTAAAGCCTGACTCATCAGTCTCGCCTGTAAGCCCATATGCTGGTCACCCATTTCTCCCTCAATTTCCTTTTGCGGAACTAAGGCAGCCACGGAATCTACAACAATAACATCAACGGCGTTAGAACGGACCAAGGTCTCCACGATTTCTAAAGCCTGTTCGCCGCTATCAGGCTGAGACAACAACATTTCTTTAACGTTGACCCCGATTTTAGCGGCATATTCTGGGTCCAGAGCGTGTTCGGCGTCAACGAAAGCAGCAATACCGCCAGTCTTTTGCACTTCAGCCACAATATGCTGCGCCAAAGTGGTCTTGCCGGATGACTCCGGTCCATAGACTTCAATAATACGGCCACGCGGTACTCCGCCGACTCCAGTAGCAATATCCAGAGACAGACAGCCGGTAGAAATAGCATCGACGTTAGTTTTCGGAGCATCACCGAAGCGCATAATTGCTCCTTCACCGAAACGGCTCCGAATCTGTTCAATTGCGCTTAAAGCGGCATCAGCGCGCTTATCCTTATTATCGCCTCTTTCAGAGACAACCTTTTTCTCTCGTTCTTTAGCCATACGTTTTATGTTAGGTTTTTTATTAATATATTCATTATAGCACATCACCCTTAATCGCTTCTTCAATTATATTTAAACGGCTGCTATTTTTTTCTTAACTTTTTTTCTCAAGACTGTAACGGATTTATTAGCCAGTTCTTCCGGAAATATCCTAATTATCCCGTATTCCCCGTCATAGCCAGGAATAATATCAAGCTTTCCGGCCCGCACCCTCTCAATGCCCTCAATAATACGCTGGTCGATTCCTGTTATTCCTTGTAAATCAGCATCCAGCAGAATATGAAGTTCGCTGCCATAGGCTTTAACCATAGCGGTGTATGCTTTCTGAACTTTTACAGATGAGCGACTCTTTATTCCGTATGCCTCAGCTATTATTTTATCCAATTCCACGATTTTTTTAAAGGGAACAGCATTTTTTGGCCTATAGCCGGACGGGCGGTCGGCTAATTCTTCCACGCGGCTTAAAACCCCGACTGTCAGAGGTTTCTGGCATCTAGGGCACCGGCCCTGATAACTCCGAGTATCATCCGGCTTGCAACTAAAACGGCAATTAATATGCCCATCGGCGTAATACGTCCCTTCCTCGGGATAAAATTCAATCGTCAGCTTCAAGCCTTGCTTCTTTTTAATATTGTTATAAATCTTATCATACGAAACCGGAGTACTTATATCCATAACAGTAGCCTCGCGGGCGATATTATTCGGACTATGGGCATCGGAGCTGGATAACCTGGTTAAATTATCAAGAGACGACAAGCGCCAGTTCATTTCCGGGTCGCTCGATAAACCCGTTTCATAGGCATAAATATACTGAACTTGGTCTTGAAAACATTCCTCAAAGGAGTTAAAACCGGATTTTGAGCCAAAGACAGAAAACCAAGGTGTCCAAATATGCGCCGGGTAAATTAAAAATTTCTTATCAATTTTTAAAACTAGCTTCACAAAATCCGGAGCAGAAATTCCCAATATCGGGCGTCCGTCAGAGTGAATATTAAAGTGTTTATCTAGCTCATTATTTAACGCCGCCGCCGCTTTTAAGTTCGGGGCATGGACAACTAAATGAACGCGTCGAGCCTTACCTCCATTCTTATAAATCAACGATACTTCGGTGCTGAGAATAAACTTAACCTGCTGGTCGCTCGCGGTTTTTAATATATACAGTCCCGACCCCGCAAAACTCTCCCGCAGATCTTCGCTAATCCTCTTGAACCAGGCCGGATGAGTAAAGTCACCGGTAGCGATTATATCCACGCCTTTCAAGCGACAAGCCGCATCAATATTCTCCAGGGTCAATTGAGGCGAACAAGCCCGGGAATAACGGGAATGGATGTGAAGGTCTAGAATCTGCTGCATATCCGAAAAGCGGGTTAATGTAAAAGTTATTTAGTGACAGTGGCGATAAAGCTGGTAAAATTGAATTTTAAATCCTGGATGCCTTCTTCAAGAATCTCCAGGCCATACAAAGAGGCGCAGGCTTTCGAGGCAATAACCGCCGCGTGCGGACTAAGAGCGCCGCTCATCAGGTCCGAGGCGGCCTGCGCGGTGTCGCTATATTCTTCCAGGTCAACCTCCGGCCACTTCCTCTTCAAATACATGCGGCATTGTTTCAATCCCTGTTGATGAGAAACAATTTTGTCTATGGCGCTCGGATTAGTTCCGGGCTTAACTAACAGGCAATGGCGGACATCAATTTCAAAAATATTTTCAATGGCAAAATTATGTTTACTCATGGAGTAAACTGCTTCATAGACGATGCCGCCGTTAGAGTTTTCAATTGGAAAAAAGCCTTTATTTATCTCATTATTTTCATAAGCTTGTAAGACGCCTTCAACACTGATGAGATATATGATTTCGTAGTCAGCTATTCCGTGCTTATGGCAATAATAATTGGCCGCTTCTTCAGAGAAGCTGCCTTTGTTGCCGGACACTCCTATTTTTAAGGTGGTCATAATATTATCCTCTTAATTTAGTAATCCTTCGGCGATCTTTAGTTCTTCCTGACTATTTATACCCATCGCTTCATGAGGTTCGATACTAATAGTGCTGACCTTATCACCGGCTTCAAAAGCAATTTTTACCATATCAGTCAGATAAAATTCCTGAGCCTTATTATGGTCGTCTAACTTAGCGATATTAAGTATAAGCCAGTCCTTATTAAATCTCATGAATCCCGGATTAACCGAGGTAATCATTTTCTCCTCGTCGCTAGCATCTTTAAATTCCACAATTCTTTCCACTGCGCCATCCAGCCCTTGGACAATCCGACCCCAATGATAGAAATTCTGATGCCAGCCTTCAAAGTCTGGTAAAGTTGTCGGAGCAACGGTCAGCGCATCTACTTTGATATCAGAGAATTTTTTAATAGATTCGCTTTTTAAAAAGGGGTGGTCACCGTAAAGGACGACAACATTATCAGTCTGCTCATCTCCAGCCATAATAGCCTCGCGGGCGGCGGCGACGGCATGTCCAGTTCCACTAGGATTAGTCTGGACAACATACTCCGCCTCATATTCACTAAGTGCCGAACTGATAACCTCGATATTGGCCGGAGAGACGACAATAATCGGCTTAACATCAACGCCAGAAGCAACAACTTCATCCATTAAATATTTGATCATGGGGCGGCCATTCAACGGAACTAGGACTTTCGGCAATTCCGAATTCATGCGCGTACCTTTTCCAGCAGCCAGGATAACGATTCTAGTCATAATAATATTGTGATTTTCTTAATGATTACTGTAAATTCCTACGTATTTTAACACTTTCTCCAGGCAAAAACAATAAGGAAACCAGGATAAATACTATTTAATATAAGCTAAAATTTTATCTTTTATTTCCTTGACTTTAAGAGCCGCGATTTCTAAGGTTTTTGCCTCCGCGTAAATCCTGATAATCGGCTCAGTATTTGATGCTCTTAAATGCACCCAGGAATCAGCCCAGTCAATCTTAACGCCATCAATATCGGTAATAACTTCTTGACTATAGACCTCTTTAACCATATTCAGTAGCCCAGGAATGTCCAGTCCCGGCGTCAAATCTAATCTGTCCTTAACCATAAAATACTCCGGAAATTTTTTCTTATATTCCGACATTGTTTGTCCGTTAGATACCAAAGCTGACAGAAATAAGGCGATACCCACCAGAGCATCCCGTCCGCAATGAAGCTCAGGATAAATTATTCCGCCATTTCCCTCACCGCCGATTACGGCTTTCAGTTCGCGCATTTTAGCCACTACATTAACTTCGCCAACAGCCGCTGCTTCATAGTGTCCGCCATAGGTTTCAGTAATATCCCTAAGAGCGCGCGAAGAAGACAGGTTTGAAGAAGTCGCCTTTTCGTATTTACCGGGTTGCGCCGCATTATTTTTTTCAAAGTTTTGCAAGACATAATCAGCCACAGCCACCAGAGTATATTCTTCGCCGAACATCACGCCGTTTTCATCAATGAAGGCTAAACGATCGACGTCAGGATCGACAATGATTCCCAAATCGGCTTGTTCCTTAATAACTAAGGCTTTAATATCGCCTAAATTCTCGTCCAGTGGCTCCGGTTTATGAGCAAACTTGCCATTGGATTCACAATTTAATTCAATGACCTGACTAACGCCTAATAGTTTCAATAACTGCGGCACCATGATTCCGCCAACCGAGTTAATACCGTCAACTACAACCTTAAAGTTACGAGCAGCGATGCCCTCTTTGTTAACTAAGGATAATTTTAAAATAGCCTCTAAGTGTTCGGTGGCAAAATTCTGATTCACCTCATAAGTGCCAAGCTTATCTTCAGTTGTAAAATTTAAATCATTCCGCTCAGCCAGCTCCAAAACTTTCTGGCCGTCAGTAGCCGTCAAAAATTCCCCGGCCGCATCCAGCAGTTTTAAAGCGTTCCAGCCGCCGGGATTATGCGAAGCCGTTAAAATGATGCCGCCTTGGGCACTAAGACTAGTAACTGCCATCTCCACGGTCGGAGTGGTGGCCATTTCTAAATCAATAATATCAACACCTTGACTCATTAAGGTACCGACAACTAAGTCACGATACATTCTGCCAGAGACCCGGCCGTCGCGGCCCAAGATGACTTTTATCTTGCTACTGGGATTAAGTACCTTTAAATAAACAGCATAAGCGGAAACGAAACGGACAGTATCCAAAGGGGTGAGATTATCTCCAGGTAAGCCGCCGACAGTGCCGCGAATTCCGGAAATTGATTTAATAAGTGGCATAAAGTTAATAATTCATGGTAAAAAGACCTTTTAAGTATAGCCAGATGAAGAATAAAAGGCAAAATTTACCCATAAATACGAGGGAAGACAAATAAAAAAGGAACATAGAATGTTCCTTTGATTCTTACAATTTTACCAATTCGGATGATTACGAACCCTCATCGGTCTACCGCGATTAACTTTATGCCCCTCATAATTTACTTGATTAGCTGTGAGATCAAAAGAATCATCTTCGGTAATAATGGACTCAAATAAATCACTTGCATTTTCCTGAATTTCATCAGCATCGACTAAATCTTTCTTTTTAAGTGTCATAGCAAACTACATTTTAAATTTAACAATGTACTATATTTATACTATTAGCTTGCTACTAAGCAAGTAATTTGTCAATACTTGGATAAGAAAAAAGGAACAGTGTTTATCTGTTCCTTATGTAAATTGTTTGGGTAAACTATTGGCGATCCCAATGATCGTTTTGGTCGTCGGTAACGTTAACCGTACCGTCGGGATTAAGCTTAACCAGCTTTACGCAATTTTTTACTCCGGTAATAAATTTACCAAATTTTGTGCTGCCTGACTGATTATTACCAGTCGACTCTGTTGAATTTCCTTTTCCTGGTTTCATGACGTATATATTTGTTTATTAATGTCCGATAATTTATAAGTAAATTATACCATATTAATATAGATATGTCAATAGCATTAAATTGACTAAAAATTCAGGGTATTCTAAAATAGAACGTTAACAAATAGTTAACTACGACTCAGTTTTTTAACAAAATAATGATAAACATGGAAAAAAGCTTCAAAAACCAATTATGGCGAGTGCCAATTTTTGCCACCGGTCTGATAATTATCATTTACGGCATAATCTTCATTAGCATCGGCCATATTCCCGAAATCAACCCAGAAGATTTGCATACTAAGCCTGACGGATTTTCTTTCGGCCTATTAACCCTATTATCATCGCAAATCCCCTTATCCAGGATTTGGGATATACCTCTAATCTTTCTACTGGCAGCGGCCGCCATAGCAGTCGATAAATGGATTAGAGGCTATCAGGACTATATATTCTGGTCAGAATCTTCAGTCATAGTTAACCTGATTGCCGCATTGTCAATAATCGTTGGGCTATGTATGGGGGGTATTCTAACGCTAATTCCTGGATTAATCTCTGGATATATCATTTTGATAGTCGGTAGCATGCTTATAGGCCTTGATGATAGCGTTAATACCGATTACGATGTTCACGAAGGCAAAAGCAAGGTTGAGTATATTCCTGTTTGGTTCAGAATGATTATTGGCCTGAACTTGGGATTATTGTCAGGACTAGCCATCGCTACAATTGTGGGATTATGGATCGGCATGATTGCAGGCATTTGGCTCCTGCTAGTATCAGTGCTTATCGCCAGCACCGGAACATTAATCGGAGTGACGATCAAGAAAATTAAGCAAGGACTCGTTCCTTGGCTTAAAGGAGAATAATAGCAAAATTTAATATAATAAGGGGACATAAAATGTCTCCTTTTTTATTACAAAAAGACCGCTGATTCAGCGGTCTTTATAATAATCTAAATATATTATCCTCTAATCTCTTGTAACTTCTTAAGAGCTTCCTGTCTAGATTCCTCTCTCATCGCTTCCAAATCAATCTTTCCTCTTTCGGCTACCGGTTTACTGAAGGCCTCGGTAACTTTGCTAGCAAATGAGTTACCAGCAACTTCCGCTGCGTTAATTGGATTTTCTACACTCATATTTTTATTTATTAATTAATTATTTAAGTATTTTTTAGGATAAGCTAACTATAATTCCTCCCTCTTCTTTGCCTCTTCGATGGCAATATTTGTAGCTTTTTCTTTAAACTTATCAATATCTATGCCTTTACCATTCTCTTCCTTATCGTATTCCTTTTCAGCGAGATCAAGGAAGGCATCGCTTCTGACCTCGTGTAACGGTTTCTGGCTTGGATTTTCAATTGACATAAGTTTCGTATATTTATGCTTAATTATATATTAATTATAGCACATTTACATAACCTCGTCAAATATATGGACTAAAATAGCCCAATATATACAAAAATACCGCTAATATAAGCGGTATTTTTAATTTGAGTAACAAAAAACTCCATTGTTCTGGCGGCGACCTACTTTCCCAGGGCTCAGGCCCAAGTATCATCGGCGCTGGAGGGCTTGACTTCTGAGTTCGGGATGGGATCAGGTATGACCCCTCCGCTCAAACCACCAGAACAATGGAGTCTTTTTATAGACTCTAATGCAATTCGTGTTAGGGTAAAATCCGGAATAATCTGATTAAAAATAAAAGTGTGGGAAAATCAAACGACTTATTAGTACCGCTCCGCTCAACCCATTACTGGGCTTACACGTACGGCCTATCAAGGTTATATTCTCTAACCAGTCTATGAAACCTAATCTTAGAGACAGCTTCGCACTTAGATGCTTTCAGCGCTTATCTTAACCGAAGGTAGCTACCCTGCGATGCCCTTGGTAGAACAGCAGGTACACTAGAGCTTCGTCCTTCCCGGTCCTCTCGTACTAAGGAAGGGCCTCTTCAAGTTTCCACGACCACAGTGGATAGGAGACCGACCTGTCTTACGACGGTCTGAACCCAGCTCGCGTGCCGCTTTAATTGGCGAACAGCCAAACCCTTGGGAGCTTCTTCACCCCCAGGATGCGACGAGCCGACATCGAGGTGCCGAACCAGGTCGTCGATGTGGACTCTTGGACCTGACTAGCCTGTTATCCCCGGAGTAGCTTTTATCCGATGAGCCACGGCCCTTCCACTCGGAACCGTGGGATCACTAAGCCCGACTTTCGTCTCTGCTCGACTTGTAGGTCTCGCAGTCAAGCTCCCTTATGCCTTTACACTCTGCGGCTGGTTTCCATTCAGCCTGAGGGAACCT
>VFKX01000037.1 GCA_009885285.1 Candidatus Falkowiibacteriota bacterium | reverse complement strand
CCATCTGCTGACCCGCCCCCTCCGGAGTAAATTCCGCTTTCATCCATTTTTCTAAGGCGCTTTTCCTATTGGTTAAGTCTCCATTAGAGGTAAACTCTCCATTTAAAGATATGCTCCTTTCCCCCATGGAAAAGTCTTCGTCTGTAGTTACGGAATAATTAAAGTAACCTGAAAAATCAGAAGATTTTCCACTAAGCAATGAGAACTTTAAAGATACCTCTCTCGCTCCGCTATTTTTTGAGATAGATATATTGCTTAGTAAAAAATCGTTTAAATTAGAAGCTCCGTATCTTTTTAGATAGTGCAGCGAGATCTCTTCTAGATAATTCTTGTTGGAGAATAAGCTAGACTCAAAAGAGTCCCAAGTTTTTGATTCTTGATAATCCTTACTTGAATCAGCAAGAATTTTTAAATTGGTATCAAACTCAAAAGAACGGTAACCCTCCCCATAAGGAGACATGCTTTGGGAGACTTTGGTTATTTCAGAAAAAGGAAAATTCCCCTCAATGTATCCACTAGGAACGCATCTATACCCCCTTTCTAAAGAGTAAGTAAATTTAGACCTATCTATAGTCTTCTTGGAAGACGTTAAACTCCAATTTGATCCAGTAGCTATATAAATCGGAGAAAAACCAGTTAAATCATATGTTGAAGCCATGTCTTCTACAAAGGATTGAGCGTCGTAAATCGATACTAAACCTACTGCTGAAATTTTCACATCTAGACCCACGCTGCGATCTTGATTTTCCGTAAAGGAATACTCGAAAGATGGAGACTTGATATTGTTGAGGACGTCAAAAGCTTTAAACTTAAGGGAATAGGGGAAAAGTCCGGAGCTAGATTGAAAATTATTCTTAGGGATTGAAAACGAGACGATAAATCCAGTTTTAATAAAGAAATCTTCATTACCATCTCCCGAAACGGATAAAACCCCTGGGCTTTTAGAAAAAGCGTTAAATGCTGCGCTCGAATTATATCCAGTCGTATTTAGACCACTCAAAAATCCAGCGACTTCGTAATTTTCTACATAACCCAGCCTTAAAGCTCCAGCATCGACAGGTTCAAATGAGCGAGAAATAAAAGGAGCAGGAGACAGCTTAACCTTTGTTTCGTTAAATGGTTTATAAAATACTTCTACATGCGACATATCTAATTATAGTTGATAACTGCCTTCCTGACCAATTCGACCAAATAAAAGCTTCACATTGCCGACAGTACCGCCGTAATCTTTATTCCCCTTAAAACCGAAGATAGGCTTGCGCTTACTACCTCTAGATTTGCTATAAAATTCCACCTCAACAGAAATTTCCAAATTAAAATCTGAATCGAATTTATAATTCATAGAAATAGGAACGTATCCATTAACGTTATGAATGTTTTGGCTTACATCAATCACCTTTGATATTTCGCTATTGACCGTAGCGTGAAATATAGGGTTAAAATTTGCGTTAAGAGGATCAAATAATTGAGAAACTAAGCTTCTAACTTCGTTTATATACTTGCCTGCCCCTAATAAGGTAACATTACCACCCTCAAAGAAAGAGTAGGATTTTCTATCAATCTTTAAGTTAAAAGACATAGATAATTTTCCAGTAGAAGATTGAATGCTGGGGTCGATAATAGAAACCCCTTGCGGACGAGCGAAGACAAGTCTTTGAACAAATTTTTCTTGAGGAACGGTTATATTAACTTTTTTATCGAAAAAAGTAAAATTATTAGCTAAAAATTCATGAATCGGCCTACCTTGTCCCCCTGGTGGTCCCCCTCGTGGAATGACTAAGTTATCGAACATCTTGGATTTATCTGGAGCGTTAGCTGCACCATAAACTCCATTAGGATCTTGTTTGTAATATAAAGGAGCATGCTTGTTTTCACTGCTGAAAGACAATGATAAAGAAAAGTCCTTACCGCGCCTAGAAAGAGAAGACGACTTTTTAATCAAAGCAAGAGGGATAAGGTCAGCGTTGGGTCTTAACTTTTTAAGAGATACTTGTTGATCTCCGTTAATTAAGTCATGAACAGAAATCGTAGCCCTTTTAATTAAACCATTAGATGTGTTATTTACAAACGAAGCAAAATCAGTAATCCCGGCTCCGGCTTGATATCCAAATTCGCTATTAAAAGAAACAAGATCTCCAGTTTGAAAATTAAAAGCCTTAACCGATGCATCATAGCTGACATTAAAAACACCCCCACCTTTTTCAGCTTTCATAGCCTCGCTAGACTCATAGCCAAAATTTACATTAGGATTCGTAGTGTATTTTACGCTATACGTTAAAGATGGCAGCTCAGGAATTGACACTAGCGATTTTTCTATCGGAATTGGGCGCAATGAATAAAGAGACGTGGAATTTGTATAATGATCAAAATACTGAGCGGCATCACTTTCCGTTTTCCTAAGTCTTAGAAACTGATGGTATTTATTTAAAAAATCAGAGCACCTTGAATAAGATCTCTTGACGCTACTGTAAGTGTTGGATCCGTTAGTTACTGAGGCTACCGGGTTTTCTATTTCAGTATCGAATTTTAAAATTAAAGAATCGTAATCAGATTCACCCTCCATCTTTGTTTCCTCCGAAATCTCCACGGCTCCATCAGCAGAGACGCTGAGGTTGTAATTGTGATCAAAGCAGTAAAACTCATTATATCCGGTATAATAAGTTTTAGATCTAGTAAGCGAATAAGTATTACCGAGAATATCAGCGGTCTCTGAGTGAGTCATTCGACCCGTGTGCTCGGTAAAGAAATCATTATTAAATTGAAACCCCTGCCCTGTAAAAAGCTTAGATATGTTTACAAAGTTAGAGTAATTAGTAAATCCACTAATGATAGAATTGGCGGTATTTCTTAAGTACTTGCTTTCTATTACGGCCTTTATCGAATCACCAGTTACTGGCAATAAAGTAAAATTTACTGAGTGAGAGAACTTGCCTTCACCAGCCTCACCCTCGTCGAAGGAAAACGTCTCGGAAAACTCCTGAATTAAATCGCCAGAATTTTCCCATGTGGCGGGCATTAAATTTGTAAAATCTACGCCACCAGTATATAGCGAAAAACGAGAAAGATCATTAGTTTTCTCCTGAAACTCAACGCTCATGTTGAATTTTGAGAACCTAATATTTTCTGACAAATCACTTGAAGAATTAGGAAAAGATAAAGATTTAATTCTATAGTTGAATCTTCCTGTCTCCGCGATTACTCTTATTTTATCCTCTAATGTTTGAGAGAGCTTTCCATCTACAAAAGCTGAATCATAAATATTGCCTTCAAAGTCAAAGGAATAAACATTAGCGTAAGAAAAAGACTCGTTTAAGAATTTACGATTAACATCAAGTCCCAAGCTAGTTATGTAAATATTACTCCCAGTAGCAGCTCCAGATCCATATAATTCGAGGAGTGAAATCATAAATTAATTATAAACGGGCGGGCGGGTGAATAGAGCCATTAAGATTAGATAGCCCCCTACCCTGGGTTTCTATCTTTTGACCTTGCTGATTCATTTTAGCCACCATAGCCTCCTTGAAAGCATCTAAAGTCTCTGCATTCGGAAGGCTAAGTTTAGCGGTTTGAACAGCTCCACTTCTTTCTAAGAAATCAATTTGGAAATTTGCTGCGGCTTGGCTTTGGGCGGCTTCATCTTGTTGAGCAGATGAGTTTTTAGAGACTGAAGCGTTTTGTTGTCTATTAGGCATTTCTATTTGTTTACCACGGTCAGCTAACTCACCTCCAAATTGAAGAGACCTCCGTTGTCCCTCCGTCATTTTTTTATTAGCCATTTGCTTTTCCAAACTCGCCTCAGCAAAAGGCGAAAGCAGACCTGAATTGATTTTTCTTTTATGATTTATCTCCCAGTTCATCTTCTCAAACGCGCGTTCCATGAGTTGCTTGAAGGGCACGTCCGCGCCGGCTTTGAGGCGTTGTTTCTCATTCTCTTCGCTCTGTAATCCATGCACCCACATTGCTTTTTGCCAAAATTTATCGCTTGACATAAACTCCTTCGACCCGTCAGCAAAGCCCAGCTTCGCCAGCTCCTCCCTGTCTTGTGACCATGCCGAAGTTAGATATCGCGCCATCATGTCCTTCTCGCCGATGATGTGAGCTCCTCTGGAATTCTGATCGATGTTTGGCGTTGCTCTTGCCTTTGAGGGTGCCTGACCACTCATCTTGCTCTTTTGACCTGTTCGTGTATTTCTTTCCTGACGATTCTTTTCCGCCTTATTAATTGCACTAATTACCGTTTTATTTATCCTAGATTTCGCTTGGGTTTTTGGTATTTGTCGGAGCGCGGCCTCTTCTGCCGAAAGCGCGAAATTACGCTGCTTGTTTTGCTCACGATGCCGTTGGAGAACGTCTTGGTCCTTCCAAGTGAGCTTGTTGGCGAAGTCCTCGTTGCTGATGCGAGTGGCCCAGTCACTGCTGCTGCCATCACTGACGAGCCGGGATGTCCCGACGAACCTGCCGGCCACCGCCTCTTGAGGGCCCCGCATCCTGTATTCATTAATGGACCGCTCTATCGCGGCCTGCTGCTCGGCGGCGTTGAAGGGAGTCGACCCCGGTGTGCTGCGGCCGTCGACTTGGCCGAGGCCCGCGCCCCGCGTCATGTATGCCAACCCCCCGCTCGCGGTCCAGTAAGCTTCACCGCCATTACCTAATTTTGGAATCAACATCCCCCTACCAGCCATAGAGAACTCTTCTCCAGCATTTATCCTCGACAGAAGCGCTCCTGACTTCTTAGAATCCCTCTTGTTAACAACCCACTCTCCACCTTCAGCTTCTGCAATTTGCTTCCCTGAGCGATGCATCATGGCAATGCCCCCGTTTGCGTGAGACGGGCCATTAAGTAAGCCGCCATTCGCGAATATGGTACCCGAATTGGGTGCCGGCGACCCGCGAGGTCGCCCGGCAGTGTAAGTTGCAGCAGCAAAGGGCGTGAGCTCTCCCCCTAGGACCTCGGGAATGTTCGAGAAATAGCTGCCGTCCGACTTGCTCGGGTCTTGGAACATCCTGCTGTCGTATTTCAACGACCCCACAACCCCGCGTACCCACATTCGCGGATCCTTAATGGGGTTGTCGTAGCCGTAGCCCGGCGTATTACTGCGCCGTCTTATTTCTTCCTGCTCGGCACCGGCGTCGAGTAGATTCTGCTGAAGTAATGTGCGAGCGTCAAAGTTTCCCGCTGCGTTGAAGCCGGGGATGACGTGCCCGTACGTCGCACGGTAGCTGTCCGCTATCTCACGCGCACTACGATTATCAGGTTTGTACTCGGGCCCTCTTTTGTCAGCGGCTACGTCTGAATCATTGGACACGTTGCTCTCATCTCTACTTTTCTCTGCCTGACTCACCTGCGAATATGCCCCCATCTCAGTATCCGACGAGCTCTCCAACGGAATTTTACTGGACGGAATTCTTCCCGCTTCCTGAGCTCTTCTGGAATTCTGATCGATGTTTGGCGTTGCTCTTGCCTTTGAGGGTGCCTGACCACTCATCTTGCTCTTTTGACCTGTTCGTGTATTTCTTT
>VFKX01000115.1 GCA_009885285.1 Candidatus Falkowiibacteriota bacterium | reverse complement strand
TTTGATTTTGATGACCTTGGCTTGCCGAAAGGCATACCTTCGAGAGTCACCATTTGCCAGCGTGGTACATCAAAGACTCAATGGAATCGAATCATCACCATAAAGAAATATGAAACTTATAGTGAGTTTCCTGATGGTTATTTCGAGCCTTACCGGCATATATCTCCCGCATTTTTAGGAGTCGTCAAGCATGATGGTGGGAGATCAATTTTGCTCAAAGACAACAACCCAGCCATAGCTGCAACATATACTCAAGCAGTAAGAGCCTCAGCACCACATCGCCGGTGGGTGGTGATAGGGGTGATTACTGCGGGTGGAGTTCTCTTCGGTGCTGTAATACTGCGGCGTCGGATTTGAGGCTGAACAGAAATTTATGCACATTTTTTGTGAAATGGTGCATGAACGCAAAACAAACAAAACATGAGAAAAAAAATAAAATTGGTTCTATTCGCCTGCGCCGTAATCGGAGCAGCAAATCTTATCTTGCTGAATGCATTTGGGTTTGAAGTTGGGTTGAAAGTAGATAGTAAAAACTGCCATACGGCGACATCAGTACCTGTTACTTTGAATTGTACGTTTTGTTGGGACACCGCTACAGGGCAGGTATGTGTAACTGCGCCAGTTGTTTTTTTTAGGACTACAGGTGCAGGCTCATGCGACATTCAGTCATGTGGAAACGGTGGGACGATGGTCTCTTGTTATACAGATCCGACAGTGCCGCCACCGACTTGCACATGGGCCAAGTCTGAACCTTATTGCAGTGGCCCTGAGAATAGCCAAGGTAGTGGTGGTACATGTGCTCGTATGTCGGGTTATTGAGTATCCGCCGGGCGTGTAATGTTGCTTTTGGCGGGTGCTAAACAACATTTCCGCTGCAATATTATGTTTGTTAAAGTTGCCGGGACGATTCTGGCTATCACTGGAATTGCCAAGGTTTGGAGCGGGTTTGGCAACTCCAAGTTCTTGGCGGTGGTTGATCCCATCATCGGCATCAAGTTTGGTACGTTGATGCTGCTGGTGGGCGTGGCGGAAATCGCCATTGCGCTGGTTTGTTTTTTCAGCAAACGGCAAACGCTGGCACTCGGGTTGGTGGCTTGGATGAGTACCAACTTTGTAGTGTATCGCCTCGGCCTGTGGTGGATGGATTGGAAGAAACCATGCAGTTGCCTCGGCAACTTCACGGACGCGCTCCACATCTCACCCCAAACCGCAGACAACATCATGAAAGTGTTGCTCGCCTACCTGCTCATCGGCAGTTTCGGGTTGCTGTTCTGGCGGGCGAACCATGATCGTTCACTTCAATGAACTTATACTATATGAACCCAAGAAAATTGAAGGCAATGGTTACAGTGCTGGTGTTGACTTTTGCTGTCAGTTTAACAGCTGATGGAAATTCTGAGACGAGTTCGAGAGTCGATCTGTTTAAAAACTTTTTTGATGAAAAGACGGTAATATCCAAATGCATTGCTGAGGTTTGCTCGCAAGAAGGTGGTAGCAATAGCCCATCTTGTTACTATGTGATGGTAAGGTCGCAAGCAAACGGATTTTATTATAGAGAAGTTCCACGACTTGACGAATTGTACAGCACGAACATCTTTCAAAACCTTCGCTTTGCTGGGTTTTATAACGACGAATATTGGAATTTTAGCACCGACGGGATGGCGCTTCAATTTTCTACAAATCGAAGTGATTCATTGGAGAAAACATTGGACTTTGTTTTGCTCAAATCATCGTCTGTACTAAACTTGGGGCTTTTTGACGCCAATCCGCGTTCAATTGTGTGGAAAGGAAATGCGATAGCACCATATACTAATCTCTTTGGGGTAAGTTTTAACGGAACATTGGAATGTTCAGCAACCGGTGATGCGGTCGATTTCTTGTTAAACACTGATTTCGAGGGAAGACAAGTGAGTTGGAAGTTTTTGTATTTTTATGAGAAAACCGGTGGAGTGCCAGACTATTTACCCACTCGAATTACGGCTCATACAGTTGGGTCGGGCCGCAGCGACTTCAAATTTCAAGTTCGCCTTCTAGTTGTCGAAATTAGCGATAGGCCGCTAGACAAGGAATATTTCATGGCTGCAGGTTTTTCTTCAAAACCACCACATCAAATACTTTACGGAGATAAAGGCTTGTATACACGCAATAAGTTAGAAAAGGATTTTAAACCAATGCCGCAAGCCTCTCAGCGACCTGCGAGTGGTGCAAGATACGTGGTGTTTTCTTGTTTAGCGTTAAGCTCTATTATTGCTTATGTAATTTTCCGCCGTAATAACAACACAAAAACAACACAAAAACAACAAAACTAAATAAATGAAAACTACACTTCGTACAAAAATCATCACTTTGGCACTCTGCCTAACTAGTAGCCTTGCGTTAGCATGCTACACAACTAGTATATACCGATGCGCATGGGTCAATGTGACTTCTTGTTTCGTGGAGCTTAATTGTAATGGGTATCCTACGCAAGCAAGAGCAATTGCACTTCAAGATCAATATGAATACCCAGCAGTATCTTCTGAAAATGGACTTGATAGGACTGTGCCATTTCCGGGTTGCCAATATCCAGCCGCTTACGTTGGGTGTAACAACCAAATTCTTACTACAACTTGTGGTCCATATGGAGTTTATGCGACTGTCGATTTTGCAGATGGAGAAGCTTGCCGGCCTTAAACAAACGTCTAAATTCGACCTGTTCCTGTGGCCTGATGTTGACAAAAAATGTTCAGAACAAGAGGTTTTTGCTGTTGCCGTTGTGGACAGCTTTCCTAGGAGCAATTAAACAGGCAACACCTGCTGCAAAGGAATTGCGAAGGAGTTTAAAGAACAATTCCGTGAAAATTCGTTACCTCAGCAACCATGTTGGATTCCAGCTTGGTTGCTGTTTAAGTTTTCGCTTTTGTTTTCGGGGAATTGGCACATGAGAACGCCCAGAAATAGAGAATGCAATGAACGGACCGTGGCAATCCTGAGGAATTCAAATGTGAACCCTAATCGAAATAAAGTGAATTCAGTGCACGGCTTCACGTTGATTGAACTGCTGGTGGTCATTGCCATCATCGGGATTTTGACGGCGTTGTTGTTGCCCGCGTTGTCCAATGCCAAGAAAAAGGCGGTTGCAGCCAACTGCATCTCGAACCTCCACCAATTATCACTCGGCTGCAAAATGTACAGCAGTGATAATGGTGGCAAACTGATCCCCAACTGGCCGGTGGGGTTGCCCAAGGTGGTGGATACTTGGTGTCCGGGTGTGGCCTCAGCACGCAAGCCGTTTTACAAGCCAGACTTTGCCCCAACCAATCCTGCCGCCATCAAGCTTGGCAAACTGTGGCCGCATGTAGGCTCAACAGCCGTTTATCGTTGTCCGGCGGACAAGCGGCAAATTGGCGGGCTGCCGGTAGTGCGCAGTTATTCCATGAACAGTTGGTTGGCGGGGCGAAGCGAACGTGATCCGACGGGTGAATCCAATTATCGCACGCCGGAGAAGGATTCGACACTCACCTACACCTTGTTTCGCAGCGAGAGCCAGATCAAAGAGCCGTCCAAGATTTGGGACCTGATTGATGAAGATGAATACAGCATAGATGATTCAATTTTCATTGTGGATATGTCCGATGACCGGAGTCGTGATCATGACATGCCATCCAACCATCACGGGGTAAGTTACACGATTGGGTTTGTGGACGGGCACGCCGAAACTATCAAGATGATTGCTCCGCGTTCGGAGTGGAACAGCACGGGAAACCCGGATTGGGTGCGTCTCAAATCCATTAGTACAATTCGTCAGGACAGGCCAAGCAACCCATGACTTTGAATCAACAGGGTGTAGCGATGTCCGATCAGGAAAGCAGCCAGGGAGTGGAAAAAGGGGCGTATTCCCGCTGGTTTTTCAGAACGGCATCAGTTAGCTGGTTTGTTTTCGGCCTGTTGATCCTGCTTGCTGCCTTTGACGATACCAAACTGGAACACGAGCGCCTGTTGCGTCGCCCAGATGAAGTCCTAGGGTTCAATTTAAGCCATACCATGATTGGCATTGCAGTTTTTCATTTCCTAGTGGGAATCATGCTCGTGTGGGCACGGGATTTTACCATCAAAGTGTTGATTTTGTTCTGGGGAATCAGTGTGTGCGGGATTTACCGGCTGGGTCTGAGCTGGCTGGCGACAATGCCTTTGCCGCCTGGCAAATCTTTCTCTGTTGTGACCTTAGTTGGGGAACAGGTTGGAATGAGACCCGGTACGTTCGGAAATATCTGGTTGATCCTGCTGCTTGGGATGGCTGTTGGGGTAGCCTTGAGTTTGGTGGTGGAACGTTACCAACGCAAGAAAGCGGCGGAGCGTGAATTTATGGACAAATGGAAACGCGCGCACAAGGATCGAGGACAATTCCCTTGGGCAGGATAATTCCGAGGGCACGGATGCAAAAAAAACTAAAATGGGGGCTGTTAGCTTCCGGTTTTCTATGTGCGTTGATTTTCCTGACCATCCGTCCAAAGCCTGTGTATCCGGCGCCGGAAATTCGGGCAAAAATCTTGGAAGAAATCGCTTCGGCAGATGAGGGCATCACCCGGCTCGCTCCAGACAATTCCGGGACGATGATTGCGTTCAAAGGGAACATCCAGGGAGAGCCAGCGGGCCCGGCGGATGAAGGATATACAATCGGACTTGTTGATTTAAGAACGCTTGAGGCAACGAACCTACCAGCAACATATTTCCCGAAGTTTGTTGGGGACTGGTCACCGGATGACCGTTATCTGGCGTTTGTCAGGAATTATACGATACCCGCAGGAGACACCATTTCAAACGTGTCTCCTGTTTACGAACGGATAGGTTTGTATGATCGTAGCAACGGATCCGTGTCAGACCTTACGTCCGTTTCCGAGATCAAGGAAAGAGAACTTACATGGCTCGGGGATCGCGACTACATTGTCGCGGTACTAAGTGACAAGGAAAACCAACGCGGGTTTTATCGGAGCCGGGTTGGTAGCGAATCGCGAACGCAAGTCACAAGATTTTGGAATAAACTTACGATGGTGTATCCGGACACCGGTGCATTTGCCCGAAATCAACAAATCTATCTGTTGGATGTCGGTGCAGGTCAGACCAACGGGCTCAAATGGGATGGAGGCACCGACGGCGCGCAGAAGGTCAGCAACTTTGACAACGACGTGGTGGGTGGGATTGAGTGGCTGAACTACTGCGCCGGGAGTAGCAACTATCTTTTTTGCGCGCGGCCTCGGGAATCCAACTGGCGATATCTTTTTCAATATGACCCGATGACCACAAAGCTGACGCAATTGAGTTTTGAAGACACCTACAATGGACAGTGGTTGCTCGACGGTGGCGGTTATGCCTACGTGATAAACACAAACAGCACGTTCTATCTTGCGATACGCACATTTGATCGAACTGGAAACACGAACCTTTTCACCGATGGCAATGTGATCTTGTACCGTGCTTCGCCGGACGGCCAAAGGGTGTATGCCGTAGCATCGCTAGGCTGCGAACCGCATGGCATTTGGGAGTACACCGTCACTAACCGCGCGCTGCGGAAAGTTTACTCCGGGATGGGGACGCCTTTTGAAGCAAGTAAACCAGCAGATACAACAGCGTTCTTGCTCCCGTCATTTGACAAGGTCCAACTACCGTGCTTTTTGCTCGAACCTAGACAAAAACAGGAGTTGGCAGAAGTTGCTGCAAACGCATGGTATCGCAATGTCCGGCGTCCCAAATTCCCATGCGTAATTCATATTCCGGCGTCCACGTATCAGTTCCAGCGTCGCTTTGAACATCAAGCGCAGTTATTCGCGAATTTTGGTTTTTACTTTGCCGCCATCAATTACCGGGGCTGCGACGGGTATGGGAAGGAATTCTCAAAACTTGCGAACGCTGAAAACGCGGCAAAAGATGTTCTGGAATTACGCGAATGGTTGCTTGCAAACACTGATGTTGACCCAGATAACATCTTCCTTACGACAACAAGCGGAGGACTGGCTGTGGTGAACCAACTCCTGATACAACAACCGGAATTATGGGCTGGCGTTGCGATGGACAAGCCGGGGTCAATCCATATCAACCCAAGGTTTGAGCCAGGGCAAATCCCGCCCATATTGGGTATCTTTGGTGGACAAGATTCATTGTTTGATCTCCAAGCCATGAATTCATTTGCGGATTGGGCCAAGACCAATGACGTAATCTTTCGTTATGTGATCCATACGAACAGCAGTCACATCACGCACAGTGCGGCACATCGAAAGGACATCCTGAAGCAAATGTCCGACTTTTTCTTCGAGCACCTACGCTGAAGTATTTGTGTGTTGATTTGTTTTCCAATGCCAAAAAATTCGTTGATGAATTGGAAGCGATATTTCCGCTATTTTGGCAGTTTGGTGATCTGTGCCATTTTTGTATTGGTGTTCTTTTCGGGTTACATCATTTCTGCCGATGCCCCAGGCTGGATGCGTATGGTGGGTGTGGAAATCCAAGCCGCGTGTAGGGATGCAGGAACGCAGTGGATGGTTGTCATTTGCCTCCTCAGTTACTTGATTGTTTTTATTGTGCTGGAGGCAAAGTCTAAAGGCTCAAGCCTAAAGGCTAAAGTTGAGGATCAGGAAACCGAACATTCAACTCTCAACTCCCAACGTTCAACTTCCAAAGATGCGGAATCGCAATCCTCTATCTTCAATCCTCCACCTTCGCCCCCCCAACGATCCATCTTCAATCAACTATCAACCATCAACTATCCACA
>VFKX01000004.1 GCA_009885285.1 Candidatus Falkowiibacteriota bacterium | reverse complement strand
TTTTTATAATGGAAATATGGTGGGTGTCCCGCATTTTCCTGGGGTTTATGTTTGAGATGCCGATTGTTGTTGCGGGGGTTGGGGTGAGTGGGGGGTGAATGAACTGCCTCTTAATTATGGCGAAATACGGGCAGTGTCCCGCATTATCAGGTCAATTATGGCGCCTTGGCATCTTCCCTGTCCTGAAAACGAGAACCTCAAGAATAGCGGAGTTACCCCCTATTTAACTGTTGATATTAAGTTGATATCAGCTAAAATGGCTTCCCTCAGTAAATTGTCTAACACAATCAGGAACTTCACAGTGAAGATGCTGAGAATAATCTTGCTACGCTAAGGATGCCAATTTGGAAACCAATGTGAGCAACACTGATAACGGGCATCTACTTCTACTTCATCTCTCCGATTTACATTTTGAGGAACCATATTGCTTGGATACAGACTCGGATGTCGATCATCCTGTGCGCACAGCTCTGATGAACGACGTTGAAGAACTTGTGGGCAAACTGGGCAATGTTGACGCTATTCTGATTTCAGGGGATATTGCTAAGAAGGGGCACCCTGACGAATATGCAACTGCTAAAATTTGGCTGGCCGAATTAGCCCGGATAATTGGTTGCCCGGAATCCAGTACATATCCAGTGCCAGGAAATCACGATGTTTGTCGAATAATCGCAAAGTCAAGATTAGTGGAAGGTGTAAGGTCAACTATCACCAAAAAGGCTGCTGGCCACGCACGAGACACAGAGCTTCAGAAAGCCTTACGTGAAGAGCAGGCTCGCAATGATCTTTTAAGCCCGATGAAAGAATACAATGTTTTCGCAGCTTCATTTGGATGTGATCTTACCGGTAATAATCCTTTCTGGAAGCACGAACTCCCACTTTCCGGCGGTTGGAAATTGGTGATGCATGGTTTATCCAGCACATTATTCTCTGGGCCCGAAGATGACAAAGAGAGGGATAATTTATATCTGGGGGCCTTACAGTGTTCATTTCCTCCAGATAAAGGGATAATCCGGCTTGCAATGCTGCACCATCCTCATGATTGGCTCAAGGATTGCGACGCGGTCGATGATTCATTTAATAATGGTTGCGAGCTGCATCTTATCGGCCACAAGCATAAGCAAAGATATCTTCCGACAAAATCGTGGATCCGACTTGCTGCAGGAGCGGTGAATCCTGCGAGAGCAGACGGAACATGGGAACCTGGATATAATTTGATTAAGCTGCAGATAATAGAAAGAGAGGGTGAACCCACCCTTCAGGTCGATTCTTATCAACGTAAGTGGCAAGGATCTCCTGATCAATTCGTTGCAAAACAGACAGTCGATAAAAAAGATGTTTTTACAGATTATATACACTTACGCCGGCCTCCATCACCGGCTACTCCAACAATTACTGCCGGAAGTATACCCATAAAAACAACAGATTCAATCAGCTCTACTCCAGAGGCGCTTATGGATGAATTATCTTATAGAGAGTTGGTGATGAAGTTCTGGAAGCTTTCAACTACCGAAAGGTGGCGGGTTACATATAGCCTGGGTCTGCTTGATAAAGAAGCTGGCGCCGTACCGGAGACCATTCGCTATCGGCAGGTTTTCGATAAGGCAAGAGAGCAAGACAAAATGGAAGATTTAAGGCAAAAAATCGAGGAATCATTGAAATAGTTGATCGGGGGGAATAATGCATAAGGATTTTAGTGAATGGTACAGTACTACAAGTTTCGGCCATGACAGAGAAACTCTTCCACTTAGATGGAAAGGTGTAGAAGCGGCGCTTGAAGAAATCAGCGTAGCCACGGCTATGGAATTGGTGCAAACTGTATATAAGTGGCCTTTAAAACCGTCCGAGCTATTAGTCAGTTTCCAACAACATTTTAAAGATGCTGACGAGATGTTTCTCAGCTCAGGAAACGACAAAGAAGTTCAGGTTCTAGCCGGCTGTGTCCTGGCCATGTTGTGTGTGGATGATGAACATGCAATGCCAGAGGCGGCTTTGGCGGTGCTTACTGCTTCAGCATGTGGTTCTTTAGACCAGAAGACCAGTATTGACCTTGTAGGGATGGCTAAAAATCGAATATTAATCGATGGGGCAAATGCTCGCAAAAGACCAGCCAATAAGGACTTTACAAACCATACCATGAAAAAAGGTTTTGATACGGCAGTTGCCGCTCTTGCAGAATCCCTGACTATCGAAAATGCAGCAGAAACGTTTAAGTCAATGGGGGCTCACATCACCAGCTTGTGCAATTCAATTCAAAGTGAATTTAAACTGCATCTTACAATAATGACAAATACGATCACAATTCAGGATGAAGAGCTCCAGACTCTATGGTGGGTCATAGGCAAGAGAAGCGGAGTATGGGACGCGAAATTTGATGACATCTCAGCCAGCACTCGGCCCCTCCTTCTGGGGTATGAATATTCAAAACTAACCACCGCTCAATCGGTAGAGCCTCCTTCATTGCAAGCTGTTCTGACACAAGTAGGAATCGATGGAAACGAAGTCACTATTCCGGATGCTGTGAATACATGTGGTGTTGAAATCTTACGGCAGTTGTTATCAACTGATACAATTATTTGTCCTACTATTTTTCCCATCCACGATGCAATAAGGCGCGCACTCGAAACTGAGGCCGAGGCATCGTGGATCCCTGTGTGGGGCAAAGTTTCTGGGATAGAGGCTGAGGGGAAATATTCATCTCTGGATTTGGCAATACAGTTCTATAGGGAACTTAAGCTTCAAGAACTCTTGGCAGAATAAGTGAGGGCTAGATGGCTGTAGATTGTACCAACCCAGATTGTAGCGTTGCAGAAACCGGTAAATGTGTGGATGGTTTTGAAGTTGGGAAATGTCCACATGTAAAACAAGAGAGTAGTGTTTTGGATTTGCTCGATACTTCATCGACAGAAGAGTCGGCCTCCACTCCTCCGGTTGAAGTACCCGAATATTTGAACATCACTCCTATTTATGATGGAACTATTCTTACCATCCAGTCCGCAGCTGATGTTTTGCGTTCGGGACCTGCTCGTGTCATAACTGTAATTGGCCCATCTGCGTCAGGTAAAACCACTTTTGCTCTTTGCCTATATGATGCATTTCAGAATGGTCCGTTCGGTAAATGGGAATTTGCCGGTTCAATGACTTTGCCGGCGTTTGAGCTGCGCAGCCACTTGTCCAGGGCAAAATGCGGAAACACGGCGCCAGATACCGAGAGAACTCTTATTAAGGAGGGCCTCGGTTTTCTCCATCTTGCGGTACACAATGAAGCCAATGGACGACTTGAACTGTTGATATCTGACCGGTCTGGAGAACATTACCGTGATGTGTCAGACGGTGTTGAAGGATACGATGATCTGCACGAGGTCTCTCGGGCTGATTATATTCTGTTTTTTGTGGACGGTAAGAAGCTAGCAAGCGACGAACGGCACGGCGTAAAAAATGAAGTGCTGGGACTGGTCAGATCACTTGTAGAGGAAAATGTACTGAGGAAAAATCATTATGTGGGGGTTGTGCTGACAAAGTACGATCATGTCCAAGCCAGTCAGCATGCTGAACGAGTTGACACAGACTTTGCTGATCTTATGAACAAACTTCACGAGCGATTTGATCCTTCCCTGGCAAATATAAACGAATTCAAGATTGCGGCTCGGTCGGAAAATGCAGATATACATTCGCGGTATGGAGTCGCTTCACTGTTGGAAGATTGTGTAGGCGCACGATCGGTAAACACATATATTCCTGGGCCGGTTTCTTTACCCGACCGGGTATTTCTCCGTCTTAATGCCGATGATGGGGGTGTCAGTTGAATCAGAAAAAGTTACTTATATGCGGGCTGCCCGGATCAGGAAAGACCACGTTTTTAGCAGCCTTATGGTATTTGCTCACTAACGATGAAGCCTCTACAGCATTGGAATTAGGCGGATGGCCTAATAACCGTGAATATCTCAATAATTTGGCGCGCAAATGGAGCTGTTTTGTTGAGGTCGATCGGACTCCCACTAAAGAAATGAGAGAGATCCAGCTGGAGCTTAAAAATGATCACATGGAAGTTGAACTGATTGCACCCGATATGTCGGGAGAGACCTGGGAAAGCCTTTGGACAGACCGTTCATGCACCAACAAAGTTGCTGAGTGGTCAAAAGATGCTTGCGGGATTATGCTGTTCTTGCACGCAGACAAGATTGAACCGCCACTCGATATATCTACAGTCAACGCTATGGCTGGGAATACCCCAGGCGATCGCAACTACAATGAAAACAATGAATGGGTGGCCGCTAGTGCCCCCACGCAAGTGATTCTTGTCGACATTCTCCAATCACTGTCTCGGTTCCCGTTGTGCCACGAAGTTCGTAATCTGGCCATTGTTATTTCAGCGTGGGACATGGTTTCTGAAAGGGGGCTGTCACCCGAAGAATATTTATGTTCAGAGATGCCTCTGTTGCACCAATATTTAAAATGCAGCGGGGATTACATCCAATACAAAATATATGGTGTAAGCGCTCTTGGGGGCGATCTTAACTCCCCTTCCGAAAATGACCGTATTAAGGCATTGGATGTCCCCTCGGAAAGGATCAAAGTGGTACAAGGAGGGTGTAGTGACACCTCGGAATTTGATAATGATTTGACAGCCCCAATACAGTGGTTATTTGAACCACAAAATTATAATCAGGATCAGGAATGATTATTCATCAAATACTCCATGGTTACGATGAAGGTCATCGTCTCTTAGCTGGCTCTACTGTCCTGGAAAACCAGTCTGCAAAATTCATTACTGCGTTGAGTGATCTGGGGTGCCAGGGCGGCAATCCTCCCACAGTGGGTTACGTTACAGGGTATCCAGTATCTGCAATGAAGATGTATGCCATTGCAAGGACCTGGTTGGCCCCGGAGATGCCCCGGCCGGGATGTGTTTGGACGCACACGTTGTTGATTGATTTTTCTGATTTGGCCTCGATCAACGATCTTTCTGTTCTAAGTCTATTTCGGAGACCAGTGTACCCGGTTGATACCTCCTCTTATAATCTTCCTCTTTTACTGGAACCCTTAAACACAAATTCTTGCCAAAATGTTACCCAGGAACAAATTCTTCCCGTTATGGAAGCATTATACAAATCTCCCGGGGAGAGCGTTTATGTGTATGCCGAAGATAGCTTTCCGGTGACAGAAGTTGCCATGGCTGTCTGGCTCCAACAGTGGCCGAAGTTGAGGAGAAGTTTCCGCTTTTGTACTTGGGTGCCGTATGATCGGTCTCAAAATAGTGACAAATTTGATCTCCAATTCGTACCTATGCAACGACACAATATTGCAAATCATAATCGCAGCAATCCAGGAATCAGAATAGATATTAATAATAAGCCAAGTAACAAATTATTCGAACAATGGGCTCTTACGGCCATAAATAACAACACGTCATATTCTGAAAACAGTTTACGCGAGTTTTTATGGAGATATGGAGCAGAGTCTGATGAAGGCCGGGCGGCATTTATCCCACTGGTCATGGTGTGGAAAGCTTTGGGGTCAAAGCAAACTGACTACGAAGCTGTTGTTCCCCTCTTAAAACCACTCAAGTCTATTTCAAGCCTATTGAAGCAGATAATTTTAGGAATAGCTAAAACGGTTGTTGATGAAGCACTGATTCCTTCCAACCCGACTATTTCTTTTGTGATTAACAACCTTGCTCTTCTCAACGGTCAGATTGATGATATTGAAATGGAGATGATTGCTAAAGCTCTTTGGCAAAGCTCACCTCACTATATATGGACATTATTTCGATCAAATTTAATATTTGAAGTTAAGATTGCAACGTTCGCTGCCCTGTTGATGCAACCAAAAGAGGCGCTTGATGGGACAAAAGAAGACCCTGAGCTCTTCGGATATGTGATTAAATCAAATGAACGACTTGCGGCCTCACCGTTAATATGGAATGCTTCTGCGCCTATCCCCCAAATTGCAGCAGGGTTCATCTCGCGAGACCAGCAATCAGCAACTCGTGTATTGCCGGCCATGTTCGAATCAGATAACCAGGCAGTCGCGAATATTGCTATCGATATTTTCGGCAAATCCGCAATAAATATGGCAATCAAAAACTTTTCTGATGATAAGGAATCAGTAAGAAGGAAGGCCGCCGGTTGGCTTTTTGCGGCTCGGCATGCTCCTGAATACTTGTCCCAGGCTATGATAGATGGAGACGTTCATCATACTGACGTGTTGGAGCTCCTTTCTACATTTCTCAATTACCATGCTAAGCCATTGATACCTAAAGTTGATGAATGGGCCTGTGCGCTTAGATCCTCTCACGTACTGTCCGATAATTTGTCATTCAGCTTAAGTACGTTTCTTATTTCGCGGGCTTTATGCGGTGTATCTCCGGAACCTGACGTTCTGATAGTACATTCTTTTGACTCTCTCCACTCATGCTTGCTTGAATCGGAAATAAATTATAAAGCGTGGGGGATGTTAGAGCCATTACTTCCGGAAGTATCGGTGTGGGATAGGTGGGATAAGGGATATATTTTAAGACTAGGAATAGTGAATACATTTGTTAGACGGCAATTGCCACCAAATGAATTTATGAACGTTACTCGGGATCTAAAGACATACAAAATGTTAGTTAAAGCAGCAGCAACATCCCAAGAGGGGCGCAATTACCTTGTTAATCTAGCGTCATGGGCCAACAATCGCACAGAAAATTATTTATTAAATTGTGGGGAAATAGCAAAGAAAGCTCTTCGGAAGAAGAATAGTAATAAAGCGGATTGGTGGCAGTAATTCTTCAGAATCAAAAACTTTCAGATACAGTTTGCGTATAGGGTCGCCTCTACATTCTCCACAAAATCCAAGGCCAACCCATGTCCACCCTGATCCCCAGTATAACCTCCTGCAAATTCGACACTCCTGGCGAGCGTAAGTTTGCCCGTCTGCTTGAGGCGAAGCTGGAAGACGACTACCTCTGCTGGTACAACGTACCCATCGGCCCTTCCAGGCTCCACCCCGACTAATCCTGCACCCGCAACTCAGAAATGTGATTTTGCTCCAGTCCATCTCTACCAACTAAAATTCAAGATCGATATATTGGAAATCTTATGAACACATTTTTCATCCAACTCATCCCTGTTGCACTGTTTCTGTTGCCGCTCACTGTACCGATCGGCATTGTCTTCTGGATTCGACACCAACGCAAAGGCCGGAGAAACCCGCTGACATACCAGATGCTGCGCGCTCCCGGAGAATCCATCAGCCAGCGGATTGAGTTGCTCAGTGATGATATTGATCTGAATCTTACCATGTTCGGAATCGTTCCATTGCTCTGCTACTCCATGTACCTCTCGACCCGTTACATCGCCAACAACCAGGTGTCGCCACTGATTTTCGTCGTCATGTCTATCGGTTTCCTGGCGTATTTCGGTGTCCGCTTGAATAACTCTTACGTGCAGAGACACAAGGAACAGTTGGGGCTTGATTGTGAACGTTCGGTCGGTCAGGAACTGAACCAGCTTATGCTTGATGGTTGCAGGGTTTTCCACGATGTTCAGGCCGATAACTTCAATATCGACCACGTAGTTATTGCCGGAAATGGAGTTTTTGCCATTGAAACCAAAGGGAGATCAAAACCGGACCGAGGCAGAGGACAGGAGGATGCTAAAGTCACGTATGATGGTCAAGCACTGCAATTTCCGACTAAGCGCGAAAAAGAACCCATTGAACAGGCAAAGCGTCAGGCAGCGTGGCTATCCGGTTGGCTCAGCAAGGCAGTTGGCGAACAAGTCCTTGTAAAACCGGTTCTGGCTTTGCCTGGCTGGTTTGTGGATCGCAAAGCCAAAGACTTCCTGATCTATAACGGCAAAAATCCGCAATACCTAATGAAGATTGCCGGTGAAAAACCTCTGTCACCCGAGATGATCCAGCGTGTGGCACATCAGATTGATCAGCAGTGCCGGGACATAGCTCCGCAGGCGTACAAAAAAATAGAATAACCCGGAAGCCAAACAATGCTCACCCACTATCTAAAAACCTTCTCCACCCTCCGCTCCGACACCAGCCGCTCCCGCTGGACGGCAGCAACCAAATTCCGCGCACCGCACAAACCGCTCTTGCTGTTGGCCG
>VFKX01000113.1 GCA_009885285.1 Candidatus Falkowiibacteriota bacterium | reverse complement strand
TCTGCCTAGTTCGATTCCCGTTACCCGCATAACAAAAAACACGGGTAAATCCGTGTTTTTTGTTATCTGAGCGGGTAACATATCGCGCTCGTCCGCCTTGCGGCAGCCTCGCTTGTCCAGAGGCAGCGCTAAGCATCCCCCGGATGCTTAACGACGTTCTCCGCCGTTTGGCGGATCACTTCTGCCTAGTTCGATTCCCGTTACCCGCATAACAAAAAACACGGGTAAATCCGTGTTTTTTGTTATCTGAGCGGGTAACGGGAATCGAACCCGTCTCTCGACCTTGGCAAGGTCGCATAATAACCACTATACGATACCCGCAATATTGCCTACTTATCCTCTGCTTATCCACATAGGGGTATAACCCCATGCTTCTGGTGCCGCGGGCGGGAATCGAACCCGCACTGTATCGCTACAACTGGATTTTAAGTCCAGCGCGTCTACCAGTTCCGCCACCGCGGCTTAATTTACGTGGAGATGATGGGAGTCGAACCCATGTCCAACCGGTTTGCCTAAATACATTTACAAAAATAGATCGATTTTATTGTTTAATTCCCACCATCAGAAACCGAACAAAAGCGGGGGGAACGATCATTCTTTTGTTTTGGAACCTTCCCGGAAAGAGCAGAAAGGACCTATCTTCATGATTATGACACTGGAGAGACGACTATGAAGACTTGTCGTGTCCAATGGCTATGGCTTTAATTATTAGGCCATAACTGGCGCATAACTTGGAACATTCCAAGTAAATGCTGATGTCGTTTTGACATTTGTGATTTTTTAGTCAGTTTAACGCGAGTAGCTAAGCGCGTTTTGAATACTTAAACAAAGTCCGACTGTCGATGCCTTGCATCCCCTCAATCGTACCCCTAGGCGCTAGCGCCTCTTTGTCAATGTCCGCAAATTCCTATCTATGTCCCGCTTCTTAATAGCCTCGCGCTTATCATATTTCTTCTTGCCGCGGGCGATAGCGAATTCCAGCTTTAGAAAACTATGATTAGTATATATTTTGAGAGGGATAAGTGTCAAGCCCTCTTTCAGCTTCTTGCCTATTAATTGACTAATTTCGCTCTTTTTCAGGAGTAATTTGCGATCTCTGGCCTGATTATAGTCCGGCATCGGCCCGGCGCTCTTATAGGGCGCAATTTGCGCTCCGACGAGATAGAGCTCAGTTTTACCGCTTTTGGTCCTAATAGAGATAAAACTGCCCTTTAAACTGATTTGGCCGGCTCGCACCGCTTTAACCTCGTGGCCATGAAGAACGAGGCCGGCCTCATATTTGTCCAGTAACTCATAGTCGAACCCTGCTTTTTTATTTAGCGCCAGTTGAGGCATAATTCCATTCTTTTAACTTGGTGATTACTTTTTCATTAGTCAGAATATTGCTTAAGTAGGTGTGATATCCTGGTTCTTCTAGCATCTTCATCACATCCTTCTTGTCGGCGTATTGTTTCTTCAGCTCATCAATCTTTTCGTGAATCTCATGCTCAGTCGGAGCGATCTTCTCGACGATGGCTAGTTCGCGGATGACAAGAGCAGACTTAACGCGCTTGACGGCGTTTGGCGCCATTTCGAGCATCAATCCAGCGCGATCTTTCTTCAGGCTAGAAAGATAGTCATCAAACTTACCACCTTGGCGGATAACGCTTTGCTCGAGCTCAGCTAACATACTCTTAAGTTCACTCTGAATGATTTCTTCCGGCATCTCTCCAAATTTTGTGTCCTCAATAATCTTCATGAGCAGTTCGGATTCATTCTTTAAGTCAGTACGATGCTTTTTTTCATGGAGCAAGCTTTCTTCTAAGTTCTTTTTTAATTCATCCATGTCTTTGAGCTGGAAGAAACCGGCGAATTCATCATTTAACTCAGGTAAAATGCGGTCGAAAACCTCTTTGATATCAACCCCGAATTCCACCATCTTACCGGCGATATTCTTCTGGTGATGATCATCTGGATATGGCAGGGAGAATTTTTTGACATCACCTTTCTTAGCACCCACCAGTTTCTTGTCAAAGCCTGGGACGAAATAATCCTTACCAAGCAATAATCCTAATTCTTTATGCTGGCCATCTTCCAGAGGTACGTTATCTAGAAACATTTTGATATCAACTACAACTTTGTCACCCATCTGCACTTCACGATCAGCTAGTACTTCCGTCGCCCGCATTTCCTGTAAGTCATGCAATGACTTCTCTAACTCAGCGGCATCCACAATGGCGACTTCGGCCTTGATATTTAAATCTTTATATTTTCCTAAAGCAATTTCCGGAATCATGGAGACAATCAGCTTGAACTCAAAAGAATTTCCAGGAGCCAGCTTCGTTACGTTAACCTGAGGCTGACCGATAGCCTGACGACCCATAGTATTTTTCTCGACAACATCGTCGATACTTTTGTGAATCGCGACATGGGCAGCTTCTTCAAGAATAGCCATCTCACCAACCTTTTGCTTTAAGACGTCAAACGGCACCTTGCCCGGGCGAAAACCTTCAATCTTCACTTCCTTAGAAACTTTTTCTGCTCCCTTCAAAATATATGGAGCAAATTCTTCAACGCTAAGCTCAACTGTCAACTCCACCTGCGACTTTGGTAAATCTTTTTTAGTTACTTGCATAGTATTATATGTTTATATTCACGGGTTGACGGCCCGTCTTGATAATGGTTTAGCTTACTTATTGTAGCATTCCGGCCATAAAAATCAAGGCTAAATATACAGCATTTCCGCCGCAAATCCAAAATTTAATTAAATTTTTCACTCAACAGCTTTAGTATTTTAGGCCGTAAAACCAGCTGCTGCTTAATAGAATTTTCCATTTCTAAGGCAATCAGCCCGCCGAAAACGTACGGCGGCACATCTTTAAGATATGCCAACTGACTCATAAGCTTTGGCTGATGGTCACAGATATTATTCTTATCATCATAGCCATTGAGGTGGTTACAAACAAACAAAGACTTCTGCTTCCGCTTACTCGTCAGGTACTGAAAGGTCGGCGAATTACTAACCTCTCCAACCTTATAATGAGCCAAGTCAATGCAGAACCCAGCCACTCGCTCAACTTCCGCTTTCGGTTCATGCTGGCCAGAACCGCTCAATTCCAAGTAAAGCTTGTTTTGAATCTGCTGCCATTTATGATAATAACGAAAACCCGCTTCATGCATGTTATAGTAAGTCGGTTTAAAGTTCTTCTCTAAGAACTCGACTTCCTTAGCGCTCATATCATTGCGTAAATGAACAAAGGGGATGTGCTTGATATTTGACTGCTGTAAAGCTATATAAACTTGCTTGCGTTCAGCCGGCTCTGCCATAGTCAAGAAAAGGGCAGCTGTATCGATTTTATAGTGATCAAGCTCCTTAATCTTACTTAACAATGTTTCCGCGCCTCGCCCGGCGATGCTCAGCAAAACATTTTTTTCTGTGTACTTCATATTTTGTATAAACAAAAGATGCTTCGAGTGAAGCATCTTTTATTCTCAGCTATTAGTATTACATTAACAAGCCGACAATGAGCAAAGCGACGATGTTTAAAACCTTAATCATCGGGTTAATTGCCGGTCCAGCAGTGTCCTTATAAGGATCGCCAACAGTATCACCGGTGACAGCCGCTTTATGGGCATCTGATCCCTTACCACCAAAGTGACCGGACTCAATATATTTTTTAGCATTGTCCCAAGCACCACCACCGGAAGTCATAGACACGGCGACGAAGATACCAGTCACGATGGAACCGACCAGCAATCCACCTAAAGCTTCCAAACCATGAGAACGGAAAGCGAAGCCGACAATTATCGGAGCGGCTACCGGAATAAGAGCTGGAATAATCATTTCCTTGATAGCGGCCTTAGTAACGATGTCAACGGTGCGGCCGTAGTCAGGCTTTTCAGTGCCGTTCATGATACCGGTTTTTTCCTTAAACTGCGCACGGACATCCTCAACCACAGATCCAGCGGCGCGACCCACAGCTTTCATAGCCATGGCGCCAAAGAGGTAAGGCAGTAAGCCACCAATAAATAAGCCAACCAAAACGTATGGATTGTCGATAGCAAACTGAGCGTTACCGCCCGCATCTTTAATCTTGAAAGTGAAGTCAGCAAATAATACTAAAGCAGCTAAAGCGGCTGAGCCGATAGCATAACCTTTAGTGACAGCCTTGGTGGTGTTACCGACCGCATCAAGAGGGTCGGTGATGTTACGAACATCGTCGCCTAATTCTGCCATTTCAGCGATACCTCCAGCATTGTCAGTAATCGGGCCGTAAGCATCGATAGTAACAATGATACCAGCCATAGATAACATGGCCATAGCAGCCACCGCGATGCCATATAAACCGGCCAGAGAGAAAGCGCCGAGAATAGCTAAACAAATAACAACAACTGGCAAAGCAGTAGACTTCATAGAAACTGCCAGACCAGCAATCACGTTAGTACCGCTGCCAGTCCGGGATGCTTCAGCGATTTCCTTAACCGGGCTAAAGGCAGTTGAAGTATAAAATTCAGTGATTACTACTAATAAGCCGGTTACAACTAAACCGATAAGAGCTGCTAAATAAATCTTGCCGCTAATGGCACCGTCAATCATGTATTTAGTAATCGGGTAGAAAGCGATGGCGGATAATACGCCAGCTGCAATCAAACCCTTATACAAAGCGCGCATGATATTCTTCTTCTTGCCCAGACGGATAAAGAAGATACCGATGATGGAAGCGATAATAGAGGCGGCTCCTAACACTAACGGGTATAAAATTACATTAGCGTTACCAGCGAATAATAATCCGCCTAAGACCATAGCCGCAATCGAAGTGACGGCATAGGTTTCAAATAAATCAGCGGCCATGCCAGCACAGTCACCAACATTATCACCGACGTTATCAGCAATAACAGCCGGGTTGCGAGGATCATCCTCGGGAATATCAGATTCAACTTTACCGACTAAGTCAGCGCCCACATCGGCTGCCTTAGTATAAATACCACCACCTAAACGGGCAAAGATAGAGATTAATGATCCACCGAAAGCAAAACCGATTAAAGCGTGTAAGTCATGAGTCAAGAAATAAAAACCAGCTGTGCCTAATAAAGCGAGGCCGACGACGAGCATGCCGGTAACACTGCCGCCTTTAACAGCGACATTTAAAGCTTTTGCTAAACCGCCGCGGGCTGCTTCAGTGGTCCGGACATTAGCGCGGACACTGACATACATACCAATGTAACCAGTTAAAGCGGATAAGACCGCGCCAGCCAAGAAGGCTAAAGCAGTCATCCAGCCCAAGTCAGGCACAAAACCGATAATCAAGAATAAGACAGCGGCTACCATCGCTACTGCGCGATACTGGCGGTTCAAGAAAGCCTTGGCGCCAGCCTGAATAGCGGCTGCGATTTCCTTCATTTTATCATTTCCCTCCGGCATGCGCAGGATGGAAGCGATAACCACTCCTCCGTAAATCAGGGCGACGAGAGCGCTCCCGATAATAAATAGGTTTGTTAACATAAACGTGTGTGTTTATTTATTATAATTACTCTTTAATCTTTTTAACTTTCTTAGCCTTAGCTTTAGGAGCGGCTTCGCTCTCCACTTCTTCAATGGCTTCTGCCACTATTTCCGTAGCCGTTTCAGTCACGTCAAAAGTATCTTCATCGCTCTTAACGGCCTCTTGAATAACATCATTAGCTAGACTGACTTCTTCGCTATTTTCGTCAACCGCTAAAACTTTCTTCTCGCCATCTTCTGAGGCTTCAATAATGTCAATCTTCCAGCCAGTTAAACGAGCGGCTAAGCGAACATTTTGCCCAGCCTTGCCGATAGCCAAAGATAACTTATCAGAGCTGACCTTAACAACTGCCTTATGTTCCGCTTCGTCAATTTCAATAGAAATAACTTTGGCTGGAGCCAAGGCGTTAGCGATAAACTTTGAACTATCTTCACTGTATTCAATAATATCAATTTTCTCGCCGCCTAATTCGCCGATAATCGTCTGAACGCGGGAACCGCGCTGCCCGACGCAAGATCCGACTGGATCGACATTCTCTGCGTCCGACCAAATAGCGACTTTGGAACGTGAACCGGCTTCACGGGCCACGGATTTAATTTCCACTAAACCGTTAGCCACTTCCGGGATTTCCAAATAAAAAATTTTGCGTAAAATTTCTTCGCTGCGGCGGGACAGAACAATTTCCGGACCTTTATGTCCTTCGCGAACTTCCTTAATGAAAACTTTCACACGGTCATTCGGATTATATCTTTCACCGTAAATCTGCTCTTCGGCCGGCAATACGCCAATGGCCTTGCCGAGGTCGACAAAAACGAAGCGACCCTCGCGGCGCTGCACAATTCCGGAAACAACCTCCCTTTCCTTGCTCTTGAACTCACCAAAAATGGTATCGCGCTCCATTTCGCGAAGCTTCTGGATGATAACTTGCTTAGCGGTTTGAGCGGCCATACGGCCATAACTTTCTGGAACCGGCAAGTCAGTGACGACTTCATCGCCGACCTTAGCGTCATGTTTTAAAATACCGGCTTCCTTAATCTGGATATCGGTCTTAGGATTGAATTTTTTCTTGCCATCTTCAGCGACTACTTCCTCAACCTTATTGTCGCGGCGGAAGTCATTTCGGAAATCATTACGGAACTCTTCCTTGCTCAATTCTTTTAAATTAGGGTTATACAGATTCTGAAGCATTTCCGCTTCTTCCTCTTCCGGTAAATTTTCCACTACCGTCTTCTTATCAAAAATCTCCGACTTTCCGGTATTCGGGTCGAATTTAACGATAATGTTCTGGTTGCGCTCGCCGTAGTCTTTCCGGTAAGCGGCCGCCAAAGCCATTTCCACGGCCGAAATCACGGCCTGATAATCTAAATTTTTTTCATCGCACAATTGTTTGATTGCGCTGCTGATTTCCGACATATTATATAAGTTAATTATAATTATTAAGAGAAAAAGCTAATTGTGGTAAACAACTAGCTTTCTAAAGACAATAATACCACATTTAGGATTATTGTCAAACTAATAGGGACTGTAGAAAGAGCTCTGACCTTTAACTGAACGGTCAAGCTGAGTGATGGTAAATCTTGTGATTCCCCAGCCCATTAAAATTATCACCAAGCCGATAACTGCATTTGTCAACATTTTAACCGCTTTTTCGGTCTGATCTTTGTTACCAGCTGAAGTCATATACTGAAAACCGGCGTAAATTGTCAAAACTACAAAAATAACGCCCAGGAATGACAGGATGAGATTAATTATCTTGGCAATTGTCACTCGGATATCATCTGGCGCCTGGCTGCCGTAAACTGAGCCAACATCAGTCAGTCCAACCTGAGAATCAATTAAACTCTGGTCGGCCTGAACCGGCTGCGCCAAACAGACCAATCCGAAACTTAAAGAAATTAAGAATACAAAGGATAAAACTTGTTTATAGGCCTTTTTCATAAACGAGTGGTAAATATGATATAATTAGTCTAGACTATATCATTATATAAAAATCACACTTAAAAGACAAGTTAATGAGCGTAGCTAAAAAAGTTGCCCACAACACCATTATCCAAATAAGCGGCAAGATTGTCTCAACGATCTTAGGTCTTTTGGCATTGGCCTTTATTACCCGCTACTTAGGCAGGGACGGGTTCGGCGAATACACGACCATTATCACTTTTCTGACTTTTTTCGCCGGCCTGGCTGACTTTGGTCTGACACTCGTTACAGTCCAAATGATCAGCGCAAGCGGTGCCAATGAGTCAAAAGTCTTGAACAACATCTTTGGTTTCAGGCTTACTTCTATAATCGCTTTCTTGCTGCTTTCTGTCGTGTCTGTCTCCTTCTTTCCTTATAGCTTTGTCGTAAAAATCGGCGTCGTCGTGGCTTGCGCCTCATTTATCTTTCCCGCTCTCAATCAAGTCATTGTTGGTCTTTTCCAAAAGAAGTTAAGTATGGGTAGAAATGCTATTGCTGAAGTATTGAGCCGCCTTATCCTGATAATCGGCATTATTTTAACTAAGAAATTTGATGCCGGTTTAAATGGTGTTCTCTGGGCCAGCGTTGCTTCCGCAGCCGCGGGCTTTATCGGTCATTACCTACTGGCTATTAAATTTGTCACTATTAAGCCGGAGTTTGACTGGCAGATATGGAAGCATATTTTTGCCAAATCTTGGCCACTGGCTATCACTATTGTCTTAAATCTCATCTATTTACGAGCAGACACTCTTTTTCTCTCTCTTTTTCGCGGTAATGGAGAAGTTGGCTTATATGGAGCCACTTATAGGATTATCGATGTTTTAACAACGATTCCCTTCATGTTTGCCGGCCTAGTTCTGCCCATCTTAACCACTGCCTGGTCGAGCAGGTCCCATGATTATTTTAAGCGCGTTCTGCAAAAATCTTTTGATCTAATGGCTCTACTCGCCATGCCTTTAATCGTCGGCGCCCAATTCCTAGCCAAGCCAATTATGACAGCCATCGCCGGCCCAGAATTCTCTGCATCAGGGCAAATTCTGCAAATCCTGATTTTTGCCGTCGGCGCCATCTTCTTAGGGACTATGTTCTCTCATGCAGTTATTGCTCTTGATCGCCAAAAGAAGATGATTGGCTTCTACATCTTTACTAGTCTAACTGCTCTGGCAGCCTATCTTATTCTCATTCCTAAATATTCTTATTTTGGAGCCGCCGCCGTCACAATCTATAGCGAGGCATTGATAGCAATTTTTTCCGCCGTTTGCGTATATAAGTATAGCGGCTTCCGTCCTAGCCTAACTTTAAGCTTGAAATCTTTGGTCGGAGCGGGTATGATGGGACTCAGTCTTTACTGGCTACCGATTTGCCATCAACCTGGTATAACTGGCTTGATTATTGCTTTAGTGATTGCCAGCGTCGTTTATTTTGCTTCTCTTCTTCTTTTAGGCGGAATAAAGATTGCCGATTTGAAGATGATTTTTCAACGGCAAAAGAAAATCGGCGCCCCGACTTATAATAATACTAACTTTTAATATATGGTTAAAGCCGTCTTAGCACCGGAACTCGTTCCGGAAATTATCGCCGAAACACCAGACTACCTAGTAATTAATAAACCGGCCGGCTTAGCTGTGCATGCCGGAGGAAACCTAAAAGAACCAACTCTGGCCGACTGGCTTTTGGCAAACTATAAAAAAATCAAAGACGTCGGTGACGACCCGATTCGCCCGGGTTTGGTCCATCGTTTAGATAAAGAGGTTAACGGCTTAATGGTTATTGCTAAAACCCAGAAAAGCTTTGACAGTCTTAAAGACCAATTTAAAGAAAGAACGGTAATTAAAGAATACACCGCTCTCGTTCATGGCAAGGTATCTAAGGATTGGGGAGAAATAAATTTTCCGATTGCCAGATCGCAAGAAGGCTATAAGATGGCCGCCCTACCGACTGGCTCAGAAGAACTCTTGACCCGTCGCCATCCGAAGGATCGCGATCACGGCAATATCGATAGTTGGATGAAGTCCCGGGTCGCCCTGACTGAGTATGAAGTCATCAAAAGATTCGTTAATCAAACTTTACTTAAGGTAAAGATTAAGACCGGGCGAACGCATCAAATCCGCGTACATTTCTTTGCTCTCGGCCACCCTTTGGTAGGCGACAACCTCTATACTAACCGCAAAACAACTGAAAAGAATAAGAAAATGGGCATGACCCGAGTTTTCTTGGTAGCCGATCATCTCAATTTTCAAGACCTAAAAAAAGAAACTCAGGACTTTAACTTAGAATTGCCGGCTGAACTGAAAGCGCTTATGCCAAAAAACTAGCGTTTAAAAGAAATTCCTTTGACGGCCGTCTGATTTTTTACTATAATATAGTAATATTAATAAATAATTAAAAAATAATAATAAAAAAATTATGAAAAAAATCATAAAGAATCTTTTTTCAAAAAAAGTTTTTATGAGGATCGTCCTACCGATCATCCTTCTAATCGCTCTTATCCTCATCGGGCTAGTCTCCTTCCGCAAACCGATGGCCAAAAATCTTAAGCCGGCCGAAGCTCAGGCTAAAGCTGAAACTTTCGTTAATTCATTCCTCATGCAAAGTGGTAGCAAAGCTACTATCAAAGAAATTACTTCCGAATATGGCATGTATAAGTTAAAGATTGATATCGTCAGCGATGTCGTTGAATCTTATATCACCAAAGACGGAAAATTATTCTTCCCTCAAGCTTTAAATATTGCTGATACTGAAAAGCAGGCTGTAGGCGGAGATGCTGCTGCCCAGGACACCGATACAGCCGCTAAAGCTGCTCCAGTCGCCACTGTCTCTGTGAAGAACGACAAACCGGTCGTAGAGTTATTCGTGATGAGTCATTGTCCGTACGGCACCCAGATTGAAAAAGGCATGTTGCCAGTCGTAGCTGCTTTAGGCAATAAGATCGACTTCCAATTAAAGTTCTGCAGCTACGCCATGCACGGTGAAAAGGAATTGAAGGAACAATTAGCTCAATATTGCATCCAGAAAGAACAGCCAAGCAAGCTTACCTCTTATTTGAAGTGCTTCTTGGAGTCCAGTATCTCTGATGCTTGCCTTGATTCCGCTAAGGTTGATAAAGCAAAGGTCAGCGCCTGTGTTGCTAAGACCGACAGCACTTATAAGGTGATGAGTAACTTCACTAACAAGATCGGATATCAGGGCAGTTACCCAGGCTTCGATGTTTTCAAGGCTGATAACGAGAAGTATAAGGTTGGCGGATCTCCAACTTTAATCATCAACGGCCAGGATATTTCTTCTGGACGCGACTCTGCTTCCTTATTAAAGACTATCTGCAGCGCCTTCAAGACCGCTCCGAAAGAATGCGAGACCGTTCTTTCTAGCGCTTCCCCTTCCGCCGGTTTCGGCTCAGGCACAGCTGCTAGTGCAACCACAGCAGGTTGTGAGTAATTTATAAGCTGAATTGAATAGATACTTAAAAGACGGGATTTATTTCCGTCTTTTTTATTTTCTTTAATTATAGCTAAATTTATCTAAAATACTTGACAATTTAATATAAATATAGTATGATATAATCATTGATAAACTGCATTTTAACAATTAAATATAAACAATTAAAACTTTAGAAAATGAAAAAAAGTATCAGATTAATCGGATTCACAGTGGTAACTGTATTAGTATCTTTGTTGTCAACCAGTTGCCGGAAAGTTGAAACTAATCAGGACAGGTGTGCGCTGGTAGTGGTAAACATCGCCATACATAAGGACGCATTTCACGCTTACGCAGTAAAAAATGAAGACGCTAAACAAGCCTTTCGTCAACTAGGAAACTACGTACCCGTCGGACTTGAGACAATTTGTCTTACCGAGGAAGAGGAAAACCTACTCATGGATAATGTTAAGTTTATGGACATAGACAAATACACCCACACGTATTATCTAACGTCTCCTAAAGAAGGAAAAATTTTAGTTCATGAGTTTTTTACTATGCCTGGTGACAGCATCGAAAATGGCATACCATTTAAAGATGAACTATTGTTTAGCAATAATTTACTGGTCATGTCCGACAAAGTTGAAGACTTCGCTAAATTTCAAAGAAACATTACACAAGACACGACTAAAGCACTCTTAATAGTCGCCAGACATCCAAAAACAGACAAATCAGGCTTACTTAAATTCTAGCAATAAGCACTAAATGTTTTAAACGCTCACAAAAAAAACAAACACCCCGAAAATCACAATGATTTTCGGGGCTTTTATATTTCCAAAATAATTTAACCTCTGATATTATCTACCCCGCCACTTCTCCGCCGCTAAAATATTTCGGATAGCCAGAATATAGGCAGCCTCGCGCAGGGTTATTGTTCTATCCTTCTCCAGATATTTATCATAGACTCTCCGCCAATTAGCCTTCATTTTTTTCTCTAACAAATTACGCAGATACTCCTCATCCAGGATCTGACCAGTCTTATTCTGCGCCCATTCGAAATAACTGACAATCACTCCGCCGGAATTAGCCAGAATATCTGGAACCACTATTTTGCCCTGTTCTTTTAAAATAACATCTGCCTCATAACTAATCGGCCCGTTAGCGAGCTCGATGAGATAATTAGCTTTAATGCGAGGGGCATTCTCTCTGGTAATTTGATTTTCTAGGGCCGCTAAAACCAGAATATCAGCATCTAGCTCTAACAACTCCGCATTACTTATTTTCTGACCCTGAACATATCCGTTAACAGGCTCACCTTTCTGCTTATGGGCGATGAGATGCGCAACATTCAGCCCTCCGCCGTCATATATTCCACCCTGACTATCGGATACAGCAATTATCTTATAGCCGTCATTATATAATTTTTCAGCCATAAATAATCCGGCGTTGCCAAATCCCTGGACTATGATTTTAATATCGTTGTTTTCCCGATTCGGCAAGAACATCTTAATCATTTCTTGAGTAACAATATAGCCGCCTTGGGCAGTGGCATCACCCCGTAAAGCCAGGCCTCCTAATTCCAAGGGTTTACCAGTGATCATCCCGGGCTCATGCCGGCCGTTAATTGTCTCAAATTCATCCAGCATCCAAGCCATAGTCTGAGCATTCGTATAGACATCGGGCGCCGGAATATCCTTATCGGCGCCTAAATACTGATGGAAAGATTGGACGTATTTCCGACTAACCGCTTCGAGCTCGCGCGCATCCGCCAACTTAGGATTGAACCGAACACCGCCTTTAGCGCCGCCGTAAGGAATGTCAGCTAAGGAATTTTTCAAAGTCATCCAGAAAGCTAATGACTTAACCTCATCTTCACTCACATCTGGATGGAATCTGATTCCACCCTTACCGGGGCCGATAGCGCGATTATAGACAATGCGCCAAGCTTGACATTTCTGACCGCCAATTTCTAATTCAGTATAATTTGTCTGCACAGGCTCATTTAAGACAGTCATTTCATCAGCGCTAATATTATCTAAATGCCTAACATCCTCAAGTCGCCGCTGGTTATCCGAAAAGATACTCATATATTTATTTATAAAAAACGGCACCAAAAATGGTGCCGGATTTTATTAGATTAAATTCTCAATTTCTTTTTTTAAAGTCTCCTTATTGCGAAGCCCGATAAACTCCCCAATTATCTTACCACCCTTAAATAGTTTCATATTCGGAATGCTCTGAATCTGATATTCCATAGCGAGCGATTGGTTCTCCGCTTCTTCGGTATTAACTTTCATAATTTTAACCTTCCCCTCCATCTCGCCGGATAATTCATCCAGTGTCGGCGCCATCATTTTACAAGGCATGCACCACGGAGCCCAGAAATCTACTAAAACCGGGATGGCGCTTTTTAATACTTCGGCTTCAAAGTTCCCTTTGTTGGCATCAGCTGCTTTTGACATAATTTTAATTATTTAAATTTTAATTTTTATTTACTGTTAATTACTTCCTTGAATATTTTTTCTATTTTTTCTTTGCTATATTTTTTTGAACTCAAAAGACAATGATCAAATTCCTCAGATACAACCTTCTCCATTAAGGAGGAGATGGCGGACCGAGCAGCTTTAAGCTGGATAATTAAAGCGAAACAATCCCGCTCCGGATCTGCCAAGACTTTCTTGGCGCCATTTAATTGCCCGATAATATTATTCAACCGACCTTCTGTTGTTTTCATGGATAGCGCTTAGTTTATTAATGTTCAAATTGTATCATACACCCCCAGGGGGTGTCAAGGTTACCGACTTAACTTTAACCAAAAATTATATTTATCATCTTTAGCCTCCAGTATTTTCAAGCCGGAGCCCCTTGCCAAACCCGTTAATTCACGCAGGGTAAAGGCATGATAATAGCGATCACTGACAGCCAGGCCGCTAGGGTCCTTCCAAGGAAAAACCAAATCGCGCGCCTCATAGTCATATTTGCCAATTAGCTTAAGCCAATAATTACGAATGATCAGTCGTCGGTATTTGGGAATTCTATCAAGATTCCATGAGCTGATAATCAAGTATCCGCCTGACTTTAATTTATCCGCCAGATTTCCAAGAAACTTAACCCTCAGTTCTCGGCTAGGAATATGCTGTAAAACAGCTAGGCAAAAAATGTAGTTAAATTTTGTTTCCGGCACTCCATGTAAATCCAGAATATCTGCCACCAGAAACTCACGCTGCGGATAATTTTGCTGCGCTGTCTTAATTAATTCTTCACTATTATCAAAACCTAAATATTCTATGTTCTTATTCTGCAAAGCCTCGAGTAGTCTCCCGTTACCGCAGCCGGCATCCAAGACCAAATCTCCGTCTTTTACCAATGACGTATACTCCCTAATCTGCGGCCAGATTTCTTTCTTTCGAGTCGCGTCAAAACTGGCGGCAATCTGATTGTAATTGCGCTTAACTAAATTTAATAATTTAACTACACTTTCCTGGTTCATACTTGACAACTTTTATAAATAATAGTATTATCTTTCCATCAGATCATTCGCAAATTAACAATAAAAAGTATAATAATGGAAAAAGAAGAAAAAACATCAGATGCCAACCTTTTGCCACTAATGGCAATATTCGGCATAATTTTCTTAGTCATGGGATTGTCCGTCATTAACTTATCATTCATGGAGCAATACGGAAAACCAAGCTTCAGTTTTGATAAGTTTATCTGGGGATTAATTAATATTGCCTGGGGAGCGTTGCTTTTTTACTTTTGGGTCAAAGACAAGATCAAGAAATATCGGATCAATAAACTGGTTAAATCTAATCCAGATAAACTCTGCAATAAATGTGGCGCCCAATGGAAGTAGTTATCGGTAAAAAGTGACCAATTTTGTTATGCTCAGACTACCCCGGGATTAAATAGAAATCTTATTTTATTTATCCCTAATTCTTTAGCCGCTCAAAATTGTGCGGCTTTTTTATTTGCCTCAAAATATTAATCCAGGTAAGTCTTATGAAGATAATTTCCTTTGCCAGACGATTTGCTTTTTTGCAGTTTCAGACAGCTATCGCATTTGCCGCAGGGCTTGGAAGTCGAGTCTCCAAAATATTTCAAGATATATGACTGACGGCAGCCAAGATGATAGACATAGTTTTCCATTTCATTAAGCTTCTCATAAGCCCGCCCGGCCTTCTCTTTCAAGGCCTTAAAATCAAGGTTCAAATCTTCTGGCGGAACAACTTTTAAAATTTTAATTTCCGTACCGCGATAAGGCGGACGGTACTCGACGAGGTCCTTCTCAGCTAATTTTTTAACAGCCCGAAGTAGTGAATCTTTTTTTACATGCAAAACTATGGCCACTTCTTCGGGGTTAAATTCCCAGCCGCGAGCTAGCTCCTCTTTATATTTCACGCCTAAGCCTTCAACAATTTCTAATTGACTCTTGGCTCGCTTGCCGATTGAAGCCGCGATGGTTGCCCAGTCCTGATTAGCCTTCAAATAAGAATTGACTGTTTTTTCATTCGGCCGTGAAAGATAGCCTTCTTTTTCTAAAATTTTTAAAGCCGTGCCAATGGCCATTTCCGGCACTGATTCTGACAAACTCTGACCGATTTCCGCGTAAGTAATGAGAATTGAGGCCTTAGCATCAACCTCAAATTCGGCTCGCCGCACTAAGAAATCGTAGATTTCTAAAATCATTTCCGGATTCGGATTATCACCTTTAATAAAAAATTCGCGCAGATAACGGTCCTGCTGATGATAGAATAATAAGCAAAAACTCGGCAAACCGTCGCGTCCAGCCCGGCCCGCCTCCTGATAATACGCCTCAACTGTGCCTGGTAAGTCATGGTGAATAACAAAGCGCAAATCTTTTTTATTAATCCCTAAACCAAAAGCATTGGTCGCTACTACAACTTGTGCTTCGCCTTTCATGAACTGTTCCTGGACCCAATCGCGGCTACTCGCATCCATGCCGGCGTGATAAACCACCGCTTTAACGCTATTATCAGTCAGTGCTTCAACGAGCTCATCCGCCTTTGATCTGGTGCCGACATAAATAATGCCAGCACCCATATCCGAGCCAGTGGTAAATAAATTCAAAATATTTTCCAGCTTCTTACCACTGGCAGTCGGCACAACGGCGAACTGTAGATTAGGACGAGCGAACCCGGTAATAACAGTATCAGCATTCGGAATATTTAATTGCTTGATAATGTCATCACGAACTTCCGGAGTAGCCGTGGCGGTCAGTGCGACAATTGTCGGCGAACCCACGAATTTCACCGCATCTTTCAAGCGCATATAACTCGGCCGGAAATCATGACCCCATTGGCTAATACAATGCGCTTCATCAATAGCAAACAAGGACACTTTAATGTTTTTTAATTCTGCCATGAAGGCCTGATTATAAAACCGTTCAGGCGCAATATATAATATTTTAAAAACACCATTACGCATCGCTTCTAAGCGACGGCCAGTTTCATCGGGAGAAATAGAAGAGTTGATGAAGGTCGACGGAATACCGACGCGCTCCAAGGAATCAACCTGATCCTTCATTAAGGCGATTAAGGGGGAGATAACGATAGTGATACCATCTAGCACTAGGGCCGGTAACTGGTAAATCATGGATTTTCCGCCGCCGGTAGGTAAAACTACGACCGTATCCTGGCCAGCCAGAATATTATCAATGGCTTTCTCCTGCCCAGGCAAAAAAGATTCATAACCGAAATGAATCTTTAATAGCTCAGTTAATTGTTGTTTTTTCTGACTTATCATTGTTTAATATTAGCTAAATTACTTTAATCTGCTTGACAAATAGTGACAATAGTAGTATAGTTAACTTATCAATAAAATAGTAAATTAATAACTTAATAATTATATATCATGGATCCACTAAGCACTTTTTCTTTCATCGCATCTTTCGCAGTTATAGGCGTCCTTATTTACGTAGGTATAAAAACTATACAGAAAGACAAGAAATCTCAAATCAAATAAATAATGAGAGTCTTAGCACACAACCGTTTTCTATGGAAAACGGTTTTTTTATTTTCTCCGCTTAAATATTTCCCAGACGTTCTTAAATAAGAAAGCGATGGTCATCGGGCCGATGCCGCCCGGAACCGGTGTAATATAGCCGGCAACTTCTTTAACATCTTCAGAGTCAACGTCACCTAAAACCTTATCCTCCTGTTTAGTGATGCCAATATCAATAATTACTGCCCCCTCCTTAACCATCTCCTTTTTTATAGCATGAGGCTTACCTAAGGCAGTCACCAGAAGATCAGCCTTATCTGAGCCTTCCTTCATGCTCACTGACAAACCCCTCTTTTCCAAAATCTCCTTAACGCTCTGTCCGAAAACTTCAGAATTATATAAAACGCAGGCTGTCTTACCCTCGCCGACAAATTTAATTTCATCCAGACAGGCTAAAATTGATGCTAATACCGGAGACATAACATAATCAGGATGTTGTGGATGAAAACCATCAACATCTTTAAGCGGATCGATAGCCAGAATAACTTTATCAGTATTAAAATTACCAGGCAAAGGCAATTGCACTAAAATGCCGTCGATAGACTCGTCCTTATTCAAAAAACCAATCACATTCAGCAATTCCGGCTCGGAAACATTTTGCGGCAGGCGATATAGATGCGTATCAATACCGACCCTTTTACCCTCCTTCTCCTTTAAGGAAACATAAAGCTGGGAATCAGTTCGGTCGCCCACCAGCACGATAGCTAAGTTCGGATGTTCGCCTTGCAACTCAAATATACTGGCCGCAACTTTGTCTTTTATTTTTTCGGCAATTTTTTTACCGTCAATTTTAATAACCATATTTTTTATTTAGTCGGGATTGGAAATTCCGCACACAACAACTTAACCTTTTCTTTCAAATTATTTAGTTTCAAGTCATTTTCTTTATTCTCCAAAGCTTCATCTATATAGCTGACAATCAATTTCATTTCTTCCTCTTTCATGCCGCGAGTAGTCACTGCCGGCGTACCGATTCTAATGCCCGACGGATTCATCGGCGGATTCGGGTCATTGGGGATGGTTGAGCGAGAGACAGAAATGCCGATTTTTTCTAACGTCCTTTCCGCCTCCTTACCGACGCTGCTCTTAGCACTAAGGTCGATTACCATTAAATGATTATCGGTCCCGCCCGAAATAATCCGATAGCCTCGATCTATAAACTCCTGAGCCATAGCTTGAGCATTAAGAATAATCTGTTTAGAATATTCAATGAACTCCGGCCTAAGCGCTTCGCCAAAGGCCACTGCCTTGGCAGCCGTGATATGATCATGCGGACCGCCTTGCATACCCGGAAAAACTGCGCTATTTATCTGCTTGGCATATTTTTCCTTGCACATGATAATAGCGCCGCGCGGACCGCGCAAAGTTTTATGAGTAGTTGTGGAAACCACGTCGAATATCGGTACCGGATTTTTTATTTGCTTGCCAGCTATTAACCCGGCAATGTGAGCAATGTCTGCGAAAGTATAAGCCCCGACTTCGTCAGCTATATCTTTAAATTTCTGCCAGTCAATCTCGCGGGAATAAGCACTGAAACCGGCGACAATCATCTTCGGCTTCTCACGCAAGGCAATTTCCCTCACCTCATCCATATCAATCACTCCGGTTTTATCATTAACTCCATATTGCACAAAGTTATAAAGACGACCGGAAAAATTTACTTTATGCCCGTGAGAAAGATGGCCGCCATGATCAAGCTTTAAGCCCAAGACCTTATCACCAGGATTTAGGAAGGCCATATAGACCGCGGCATTAGCCGGAGAGCCGGATAAGGGTTGAACATTAACATGTTCGGCCTGAAATAATTGCTTGACGCGATCAATAGCCAGCAATTCAATTTCATCAATCACCGCATTGCCGCCATAATAACGATGGCCAGCATAGCCCTCGCTGTACTTATTGGTCAGCACAGTCGCCATCGCTTCAAGCACTGCCGGAGAAACATAATTCTCAGAAGCGATAAGCTCAAGCTCATCGTTCTGGCGCTGCTCCTCCTTCTCGATTATAGCCCAGACAGCGGGGTCTTGCTGTTGTAAATGATTGTATTTCATATGGTTATCTTTATGACTTTATCTTAGTTTAGACACGCCCTTTTGTCAAAAATATTCTTATCATCCCAGGGCTAAAAAAAGCCCCAGAAATCGAATTCGACTCCCGGGGAACATGCCTGATAAATACTCTTAATTACTTTGTAGTTTAGGTGTAATTATCCTAACCTTTCTGTTCTGATAAGAATCCCGAATTTCAAAATTATTCAGACTCGCGAACTTAAAAGTATTTACAAAATTTCCATTACTGCCCTTTTGGCCTACTAATTCTTCAACCAGATAAATCTTGGTTTCCTGATCATACTTCATAATTAAAGTTGATCCGTCTTCCAAATATAAATCATGGCGTTCAAAGAATAGTTTTCTGGCTTCAGTATCCGAAAAAACCAATTTATTAAGGTCGCTGGAGCGCCGAAAATCTGAAATGCATTTAAAGGCCAGTTTAATATTAGACTCATTACTTAAGTCGTAAACACCGTATTCCAGATCTTTAACTACTTGCATACGAGTTTTCTCCTCTTTACAGCCACAACCATTAATCATTAAACCTACTAAAACTAGCATTAAAGCTCCGAGTAATCGAACATTTTTTCTCATCTTTCAAATATTTGATTTTTAAAATTACTTATTTATTTATGCAAATAACTTATCACAATTTATATGATATGTCAACTGTCTATGTATATATTGCCTAATATTAAATAATTATTTTCCGAGTCGCTTAACTATATAAGTGTCTTGTAGCTTATAGCCCAGCTTCTTATAATAACCACGAACACCAACGCCGGAGATAACCGCCATCTTCTGACAATCATTATCCATCGCAATACTCTCCGCTTCCATCATCAACCTCTTTCCGAGACCGCTATGCTGCACCTTACTGTCTCCGCCCACAGAAACTAGAACTCCATAAACATGAAGTTCTCGAATCATGGCCGGAGCAATCGGACTATTATTATCAATTCGCAAACGGCAGAACCCATAAAGCGTCTTGGCGTCGCGACTCTCAGCGCTGATAAAATACTCTATTCCCTGCGAGGCTGGGTATTTAATGATTCTAATTTCGTAATCAAGTTCCATCACCTGTTCCTTGGCTTCACGGCAGCGGATGCAGCAGCATTTCACTCCCCGATCTTTCATAATCTGGCGCAAATTAGTGATCTTATTGCCGGCGATAATCGACTCGCCTGGAATGTCGCGAATTAATCTAATAATTCTGACATAGGGAGGAACCAGAGCCTTACACTTAACAATCAATTCTTGGAGAACCTTATCAGAATATGGTTTATACTTGCCCGCCTTAAACCAGCGATACAATAAGCTACCTGCCGTCACTACGGTCGGGTAAAACTTAATCTGATCAGGCTGGAAGCGCTCATCATTAAAAAGCTGCTTAAACATGGATAAATCTTTCTTGGGCGTCGCCCCTGGCAAAGCTGGCATTAAGTGATATGTGACCTTAAAGCCGTATTCTTTTAATAATCTGGTCGCCTCGACCACCTCTTTGACGCCATGACCGCGCTTATTAAGTTTGAGAATTTCATCATCAATGGCCTGAACGCCAATCTCCACCCGCGTCGCCCCCAGGATTCGCATTTCCCGCACCTCCGCCTCGTCCAAATAATCTGGCCGAGTTTCCAAAGTCACGCCAATCAGGTTATATGTCGCTTTTTCGTTCTTTTTCTGTTCCTTGATTAAAGCCTCTTTCAAGGTTTGTAAGGACAGATTTTTACTGTAAGGCGGCTTCAAGTTATTATTATATTTTTCTTCACTGCCTTCAGCCTTAAAAACCTTCTTTCTCAAAACGGCAAAATCATTAGAGGCCCTGAAACAATTAACGATATACCAGTATTTATACTTTGTCGGCAAATAACTCCAAGTGCCGCCGATAACGATTAATTCAATCTTGGTCGGCTCATGACCATTATTTTCCAAAGCCTTTAGACGTAGAGCAACCTGCTTATAGGGGTCATAATCGCAGCGGATAGCCCGCATCACGGCCGGTTCATTAGATAGATAACTAGTGGGTACATCCTGTTCATGAGGACAATAAGCGCATTCTCCTGGGCAAGGATAAGGCTTGGTTAGAACCGCCACCGGAGCAATGCCCGATAATGTTCTGATAGCCCGTTTCCGTAGAATACTTTCTAAAATATGGATTTTTCCAATTTTTTCTTGGGACAATAAAAGGCGGTATTCTTTAAGAATATCGACATTAGGAATAGCGGCTAAACTATATTTTTTGCAAATCGCCCTTTTCCCGGCCTCTAAGTCGTCTCTATCTTTGAAACCTGAAGCCAAGTTGATCAGCAGTTCTTTTATTGCTTCCCCCATATATTTGGGCTATAATTTAAATATTCAGGCTAATCCTGAGTCCGTTATACTATAACATTTTTTAAAATTTAACAATATCGCTATGCTTAAAAAAGTTAATCGGGTCGTCCTCTTCTTGGCCTTATGTCTCCTGCCGTTATCAACGGCTAAAGCTGCGGGCACAAAAGCCGCAGAAAATATTTATGTGCCCAAGGAAGAAATCGTTAGCGGCAATCTTTATGCCGCTGGCCAGTCAATCACTATTGATGGCAATATCAGTGGCGATTTAATTGTCGCTGGGCAATCAATCGTTGTTAATGGTCGAGTTGATGGCGATGTTATCGCTGCTGCTCAAGACATTACGATTAACGGCGAAGTTGGCGGAAACATCCGGGTTGCCGGCAATTCCTTAAACATTAATAATGCTGTCGCCCGCAATGTCAACGCTTTTGGAGCTAATATTGTTTTCGGGCCGAACGCTCACGTTGGTTGGGATGCTTATGTAGCTGGCGCAAATGTAACGGTCAGAGGTGCCATTGAAGGCGATCTCAGCGGCTATGCTGCCCAATCAATTATCAGCGGTAAGATTGGAAAAAATATTGATTTAAAGTTAAATAACGGTGGCGAAGCTCAAAAATTAACCATCGCTTCCGGCGCCACTATTGGCGGTAATCTGGAATATACTTCTCAAGCAGTCGCCGATGTCTCAGCTGATGCTAGTATTTCAGGAACTGTTAACCATAAACTACCGATAGTCAAAGAAGTAAATTTATTCTGGCCCTGGGTCTTTGCCAAACTCTTCATGATTGGCGCTGCTCTGGTCATCGGCCTATTGCTAATTTTAACTGGCAAGAAAACGGTCAATAAAATGTTTAGCTTGATGGAAAAAAAACCAGGCAAGGCAATTCTGACCGGACTATTAATCTTCTTCGTAACACCGCCAGCCGCCCTTATTTTAATGATAACTATTATCGGCATTCCTCTGGCTTTAGTTTTAGGCGCTCTCTGGATGGTGGCCATTTATGTCGGAAAAATTATAGCTGCCATCTTCCTTGGCAATTTGCTGATTAAAAACTTATTTAAAAAGAAAGACCAATCTTTAGTTTGGTCTCTCCTACCAGGAGTAATTTTCTGCTGGTTAATATTTGCAATCCCCTTTATCGGCTGGTTACTCGGCTTAGTTGCCATCT
>VFKX01000104.1 GCA_009885285.1 Candidatus Falkowiibacteriota bacterium | reverse complement strand
CTCAAGGAACAATTTAGAGCAAGAATGTTCCTCAAGGAACAATTTAGAGCAAGAATGTTCCTCAAGGAACAATTTAGAGTTATGGGCCATTAGCTCAGTTGGCTAGAGCGCTTCCATGGCATGGAAGAGGTCAAGGGTTCAAGTCCCTTATGGTCCACAGTTGAAAACCGTACTGAGTACGGTTTTTTTGTTTATAGGCATTATGTAAACAAATATATCTGATCGTAATAATGTGAGTGCAACGCAGACAAAGTATATTATATGTATGTTTAGGAAAACTTATTTATAAATAATATAAATTATTAATTTAGATAATGTGGTTAAATAATTTTCGTAAATATATATATTGTAAAAAATATATTTCTAGAAATGGTGCTGATATATATTCGTTGCATATATAAAATATCATAAATATATGTTGACGAGGGATAAGTCGGGCATCATTTGCCCTAACTTGGCAATTATGGCTAATATTAAATAAATTATCTAAATTTCAACCTGTGGATAAACTGTTGGTATCTATACAATTTTGGCTAAAATTATAAGCAAAATATGATTCTTTAGTAATCTGATTGCAAGAAATATATTTGCTATAAGCGCAGGAAAAAAGTATAATTAATATGCACTAACTATTCATGAAAACACTATGTACGATTTAATTATTATCGGCGCTGGTCCGGCTGGAATGACTGCTGGCATGTATGCCGCTCGTCGTGAAATGAAGACAATGATCATCGGCTCTGAAGTAGGCGGACAATTAGTCTGGGCCAGTGAGATTGAAAATTATCCGGGATTTAAGCTAGTTAATAGCTTTGAGCTTATTGAAAAAATGAAGGATCAGGCTGTCTCTGCTGGCGCCGAACTAAAAGTTGATTCAGTAAAGAAGATTGAGCGGCTTGAATCAGGTAATTTCCAAATATTTACTACTCGCGACTCGTATGAGGCCCAGTCTGTTATTATTGCCATGGGTCTCTCTCCGCGCCGCCTGACGGTCCCTGGGGAGCTAGAATACGGCGGCAAAGGCGTTTCTTATTGTGCTAATTGCGATGGTCCCTTCTTTAAGAATAAGTCAGTTTCAGTGATTGGTGGAGGCAATTCGGCGCTAGACGCCGCTGAAATCATGTCAAAAATTGCTTCTCAGGTATATTTAATCCACCGGGCCGATAAATTTAAGGCTTTTGAGTCTCTTATTAAGGAGGTTGAATCCCGCCCGAATGTCGAAATTATCTTGAATTCCGACGTTAAGGAGATATCTGGTAATGGCAAGGTCGAGCGCATCAAAATTCTTGACTCCAAAACAGGTCAAGAGAGAGAAATCTCGCTTGACGGAGTATTCGTGGAAGTTGGGCGTATAGCTAGCACTGATTTAGTCGCTGACTTTGTGGATCGCAATGAAAAGGCGCAGATTATTGTTAATGAAAAGGGCGAAACTAGGACTCCTGGGCTATATGCGGCCGGCGACGTGACAAATTGTGAAACTAAGCAGATTACAGTGGCTGTCGGTCATGCCACTATTGCTACGCTAAATGCCTATCAATACCTCCAGTCCAGAGGTAACTCGCATTTTTCCGTTAAAAAGTATTAGGAACGGCGGCTAGAAATCACGTAAATAATTCATTCTGTTTAACTTATGACAAATAAGAAAATATATTTGGTAGCGGCTGATATGGGCTATGGCCACCAACGAGCAGCCTACCCTTTAATGGACATAAGCGGTGGAGAAATTATCACGATAAACGACTACGAAGGCATCGATCTTTGGGAAAAGAAATATTGGATAAAGAGCTTGCGTTCATACGAAAAAATTTCTCGACTTAAGAAAATTCCGCTTCTAGGATATTTTATTTTTTTAATGCTCGATGCTTTTCAGAGAATTTACCCTTTATATCCGCATCGTGACTTATCAAGTCCGTCCGTCCAGCAAAAATATTTTTTTCAATTCGTTAAGCGCGGATTGGGTAAGAACTTGATAAATAAGCTAAACAAGCAGCCCCTGCCATTTGTTACTACCTTTTTCGTGGCAGCATATATTGCAGAATACAATAATTATCAGGGCGATATTTATTGTATTATTTGCGATACTGACGCCTCTCGTTCTTGGGCGCCACTAAGTCCAAAAACTAGCCGGACAAAATTTTTAGTGCCTAGTGATAAGGTAAAGGAACGATTTCTCATGTATGGAGTGAAAGAAGAGAATATTATTGTAACCGGCTTTCCTTTACCAAAGGAAAATATTGGCCAGGGCAAAGAGACTTTGTTAGCTGATTTAAGTCGCCGGGTCTCAGTATTGGATCAAAAGGGCATTTATCGTCATCAATACTCCCCATTATTACAAACAGACTTGCCAGATTCTTTTAAGGACGCAAGACGTCCAGTTGTCGTTGCTTTTGCGGTTGGCGGCGCTGGCGCTCAAAAGGAAGTGAGCGGCGTGATTATAAATAGATTGTCCTCTTTAATTAAAGAGAAGAAAGTCGCATTGAATTTAATTGCTGGAAATCGATTAGAAATAAAGAAGTATTTTGAAGATACAATTAAGGCGGCCGGTCTCGAGCTCGGTAAAGGAATTAATATTATATATTCTCCGTCAAAAATTGAGTATTTTAAACTTTTTAATATTAGCCTGCATCAGACAGATATTCTCTGGACAAAGCCATCGGAATTGTCGTTTTATTGTGCTTTGGGGTTACCTATTATCATGTCGAGCCCGGTCGGCAGTCAGGAAGATTGGAATCGCGACTGGTTATTGTCGGTGGGGGCAGGAATTGATAGCCTCGATCCGGCATATGTTGATGAATGGTTGCCTGATCTTCTTGAATCAGGGCGGTTAGCGCGGACAGCGATTGACGGATATCTGAATGCGGAAACGATGGGTACTTATAATATTCAGCGGTTATTAGATGGTATTAATAGTTAATATATGAATTGGATAGTGGTGGCTCTGTCAGCCTATTTGATCTTAGCTTTAGCAAACCTTTTAGATAAGTTTTTGGTTGACAACATTATTAAGAGTAGCCGCGCTTATGCTTTTGCGGCTTGTATACTAGGCGCCTCACTTTTTTTGGCGGCCCCCTGGTTTCTAAGCTGGCCTGGCTGGATATTATTTTTCTGGAATATACTTAATGGATTTATATTCGCCACTGCTCTATGGGCTCTTTATGAGGCTTTAAGACGAGGAGAGGCGGCCCGGATTTTGGTCTTTGTCGGTGGTATTACACCCATTTTCTCTATCATATTTTCCTTAGTATTTCTCAAAGAATCATTTAGCCTTAATCAATGGTCTGGCATAGCTCTGATTTCAGTCGGCGTAGCCCTTATTGTATATCTGCCGGCAGCCAGAAGTCATCTGGCTCGGATTATTAGAAAACTCGGCATGGTGCAGACGGCTGTAAAAGGTGGCCTGGGGATTGCTTTAATATCCGCCTTATCTTATTCGGTCTATTTTTTAAGCACAAAGATGGCTTACGAATTTCAGCCTTTTGCCAGCGCCTTTATTTGGACACGGCTTGGAGCAGCCCTATTTGTACTGTTGTTTTTACTAGAAAAATCTAGTCGGCAAGCAATTGCTAGATTTTGGCATAAGTCTAGTCCGAATAAGAATAAATTACTGGTTGTGATTAATCAGACACTCGGCGCATCTGGATTTATTTTGCAAAATTACGCGATTTATCTCGGTTCAGTTGTTCTTGTTAATGCTCTGCAGGGTTTTCAGTACGCCTTTTTATTAGTTGTCAGTACTATTTTAGCTCTGAGCGCCCCCAAGCTTCTAAAAGAAACATTCACTATCGGTATATTTATACAAAAATTATCAGCAGTGCTGCTAATAATTGTTGGACTATTTTTCATCGCAAAATAACTATGATAATCATCGAAAAATTTTTTAGGCGCCGCCGGATAATCTGGGCTATTTTAATTATTATGATAGCGCTAGTCTTTTACTTTGTTAAGGTGGCAAACTATTATCCAAGAAAGGTTGATTTAAAGCATCGTCCTGGTTTTTTTGGCGTAACATTCTCAACAAAATTCTGCGACGAATTGCAACTAGATTGGAAGGAAACGTATATTGCCACTCTTGATGAATTGCATGTGAAACAGATAAGAATACCAGTTTATTGGGATGAAATTGAAGTTCAGGAAGGAGTCTATGATTTTTCCAAATATGATTATTTAATCGAAGAGGGCGGAAAAAGGGGGGCTAAGATTATTCTGAGTATCGGTAGACGTGTGCCACGCTGGCCGGAATGTCACAACCCGGATTGGGTTAATCACCGTGATGATGTGTCTGTTCAAGTAGCAACCTTAACGACTCTTAGAACGATTGTTAATCGTTATAAGAACGATTCAAGTATTGAGTATTGGCAAATTGAGAACGAGCCATTCTTGGGGAGTTTTGGCGTTTGCCCGAGCCTTGATGAAAATTTTTTAAAGCAAGAATTTGACTTAGTTAGATCTTTGGACGAAAGAAAGATTATTATCACCGGCTCTGGTGAACTTGGTTCTTGGCGCCGCCAAGCCGCAATCGGAGACATTTTTGGTAGCACCTTATATCGTGTGGTTTATAATTCCACCTTTGGATATATGAAGTACCCCTTTCCGCCCGCCTATTATAGGCTTAAGGCTAGAATGGCTGATTTAAAGCCAGAGAGACTGATGGTTTTAGAATTGCAAGCAGAGCCTTGGGTGCCTCAGGGCAAGATGATTTATCAGAGTAAAGAAGAGATTGATGACACAATGAGCCTAGACCAATTTAAAGCTAATTTGCAGTATTCAATCAACTTAAATTTTCAGCGAACATATATTTGGGGTGTGGAATGGTGGTATTTCCAAAAAAAATACGGCAACCCGGAGTATTGGCAGATTGCCAGTGCTTTATTTGACTAGAATATATTAACGATTTAAATGTTTTCAATTATTCCGTAGATTTTATTGTCGAAGTTGTCTACCCAGTTTCTAAAAATGCTTAAATCTTTGAGGCGGCTCTCGCTTTGTTTTTCTGAGAGGAGTGAAAAATCAAAACTATTGGCAGATGCTGCAATATTCGCCCTGATTGCATCGGTAGCATTACAGCGCTGTTCAAAATGATTCTTAGTGGGAATCATTAATATGTTTTTCTGGAGGTATGCAGCCTCGCAGATAGACTCAAATCCCGCGGTGCTGGCATAAGCGCGACAATTAGCTAAAAGATTTATAAATTTTTCTCCATGGAGATGGTGAAAAATAAGGCTCGGGCTAATAATCGTGGTATCGGAGTTCGGATTATTCCAAAATGCCTCAATTTTAACGTCTGAATTTTTTTTACTCCAGCTGATTAGCTCACGGCTATAACCGGGATTAAGAAGGTATGCCAAGATGAAGTTGCCTGATAGTGATTGCTTATCTCTTATAGCTTGTCTGATTAGAGGCGGACAGATGAAAACGCGTCCCTTAATGTCGTCTATTTCCTCTGTAAATGATAAGGCAATAATTTTACTATTCAGCGGCGCTGCCAGCCAGTTATAGAGTTTTATACTAAACCTCTCAACCCACAAACTTCTAGGAAACTGGAAAGCTGCATGTTCCAGAAAAAATTGATGGGCTACACAGAATAGTGGGCGCCGGTCAGAGTATAAACGCGAGTAAATACCAGCCAATGGTTCATAGAAATTAATAATAGCATCAGGGTTGAGTTCCGCGATGCTTTTTTTGATGAGCCTTAAAGATTTTACGTAATACGCGAAGCGACTTACAGTTCTAACAATACTAGCTGCCATACTAATTCCTGAGCCAGTCTTGTCCATCACGAATCTCGGGCTGGAAATACGTATTAACTTGTCTGAGAATTCAGACTCAAAAAAAGCCGGCAGCTTATAGTCAGGCTCCGGACCAGCTATTACCGCTAGAATTGAGTGCCCTCGGCTTTCCAACTTAGCTTTCACTGTTAGGGCTTGAGTCAAATGGCCGCGTCCTTCTCCTTGGACAAAGAATAGATACGTCATAAATGAGCGGGTAAGGGGAATCGGACCCCTCTCATAAGGTTGGAAACCTTAGGTAATAACCACTATACGATACCCGCATTCAATAGATATATTATAAAAATTAGGCTAATATGTCAAACTTGCTAATTCTTCTCGCTAATACTACCTAGTGTCTTTGAGAGATAAGGAGAACGCTAATCCAGAGAGCATGACTACGGACATAATCAGAAAAATGTAGTTAAGAGGCCAAATTGATAATACGACTAAAGAGATAATCGGTCCAACAATGTAGGCTAAAGGAGTGGTGATGCGGAACACATTAATGTATGAAATGTCTTTAACTCCGACTGTTTTAAAAAAATATGTCTCTCTCATTGATTCGACTAGGGCAGCTCCGATGCGGGAAAAGGAGAGGACCGTCATCCAAATCCATAGGTTAGGCAGCTTGATGTAATAAAAGAGAAAGAGGGCGATAGCCAAAATTATAAAACCAAATGACATTATTTCCTTTTCTCCGATGTATTTATCAGCAATTATGCCTGCCGGAATTTCAAATATAATGAAGGGAATAAGCATAACAGAGAAGATAGGTCCGATCATGGCCCAGCCCATGCCTAAGTTTTGGATGAGATGAATCGGTACATAAATAACCGCCGTGCTATAAAATAATTGTAGCAGAAAGGCGACAAAGAAAATGCCGCGCGAATGTTTTTTACTCCAAATATTCTTTAGGGTTTTTTGCAGGCTTTCTTCTTTATAATTTATCTTGTCTTTTAGGCTCTTGGCCTGATATAAGAAAATTAGAAAAAATGGAATTACTAAAAGAAGAGCGGCGACATAGGAATAGGTATAGCTACCGACTCCGATTAAATATGTAGTTAATGTGGGTGATAGAATCCACCCGACATTTATGAATGTCCAATAAATTGTTCTAGTTTTTCCGGTAGTAGCATCGCTAGAAAAACTTTCCACCAGCACATCCATATTTATCCAGAGTAGGTTTGAGGCGGCCGTGAATAGGATTAATGACAATAAGGCCGTTATCGCGTGAGTTGAAAAGGCTAGGCCGAGCAAGGAAATAGCGTAGGCTGATAGAACGAATTTAGTGAGCCGGTAATTGGTTAATTTTTTAATGAGCTTCGGAAATAACACAATTGCACCTACGGTCGAAGCATTGGCAATGACATAAAAAATACTGACTAAGCTCAAAGATACATATTCCTTTAAATGATTAGATTGGATATAGGCTGGCAGGGCGGTAGAAATGGCTAAAAGTAGTCCGAGGAAATATAGAATTACCAGTCTTTTATTGGAATCCTTAGATTTTTTTTGGCTGAGCGGCATAATAATAAATAATAATAAAAATTGAGGAAAAAAAGATAACTAAGCTTATGAGCTGCGGCCAGCGTAGTCCAAGAATAACGGGTGTAATATCGATTTTAATAAATTCCAGAGAGAACCGTAATACGGAATATAGTACCATGTAAAGAGCGGTTGACCAAATGAAAAAAGTCGCGGACAATATTTTTTTCTTGATAGCTATTAGGTTGAGACAGAGTAGGACTAAAAATATTATAAGACAGCCGAGGCTTTCATATAAGAATGTGGGATGAAAATACGTGCTGGAAATGTACATTGCCGGCCGATTAGCCAGGGAAATTGGGATTCCCCAAGGCAAATTTGTCGGTAGTCCGAACAACTCCTGGTTGAAGTAGTTTCCCCAGCGGCCTATTGCTTGACCGAGGGCGAGCCCTGGGACCAGCAGCGAACAGAGTTTAAAAAAAGAAATATCGTGATGCTTGGCAAAAAACCAACTAATGATTAGGCCAGCAATAATTGCTCCATGAATAGCTAGTCCACCCTGCCAAATAGCGAAGATCCTGATGGGGTAATTAAGATAGTAAGGAAGTTCGAGAATCACGTCATATAATCTGGCACCAGCCAGGCCGCCGATGATTAACCAAAAAGAAAGATTAAAGATGGTATCTGAGTCAATCTGGTAACGCCGGCCGAGATAGATAGTGGTCAGTATGGCTGCAAAGATTGCCAAGACAAGACAAAGACCGTACCAATGGATAGTTATTGGTCCAAAGGAAAGGAGTGTGGCCGAGGGCAGCCAATGATGGAGAAAGATATTCATAAGGTAATTTTAGCAATAATGGATTATCCTCGCAAATATTTCGTTAAGTTAATGCAATAAAAAACAATCCTTGGGGATTGTTTTGTTTGTGCGGCCGGAGAGACTCGAACTCTCAAGAGTTGCCCCGCTTGGTCCTAAGCCAAGTGCGTCTACCAATTTCGCCACGGCCGCAGCATTTCTGAACATCTCTATATTAAATGATTATGTTTATAAAGTAAAGATTGTGATATAATTATAATATCAATTTATCTTAATACATAATATGCTAAAAAATAAATTCGTCCATTTTTTTAAGGAACTGACCATTAAGGACATCCCCGTTGTCGGCGGTAAGAATGCATCGTTAGGGGAAATGTATGGTCATCTGTCAAAAAAAGGCGTTAAGATTCCTAATGGTTTTGCTACTACTGCTTGGGCCTATAATTATTTTCTCGACTCAACTGGCCTAAAAGATAAGATCAAGGCTATTTTAAAGGGTCTGGATACTAAGAATGTTAAGGATTTAATGAGGCGGGGTGCGGCTATTCGAAAATTGATAATAGCTACAGAAATGCCTAAGGATTTCAGGGACGAGATAGTAAAGGCCTATAGAACCTTGTCGGCTGAATACAAATCAAAGCAGACTGACGTGGCTGTAAGATCAAGCGCTACTGCCGAGGATTTACCAGACGCTTCATTTGCAGGTCAACAGGAAACTTACTTAAACATTACTGGAGATAAAGATCTTTTGTTGGCGGTTAGAAAATGTATCGCCTCTTTATTTACAAATCGCGCTATTTCATACCGGGTTGATAAGAATTTTGATCATTTCTCTATTTCTTTGTCAGTCGGAATTCAGAAGATGGTGAGATCTGACCTCGGGTCATCTGGAGTCATGTTCACAATAGATACTGAGTCGGGCTTTAGAAACGCTGTCCTCATCAACTCAATTTTTGGTCTTGGGGAGAACATCGTCCAGGGCCATGTCACGCCGGATGAATACTATGTTTTTAAGCCGACTGAGGCTATTATTTCTAAGACCCTCGGCAAGAAGCACATGAAGATGGTTTATGATCCGAAGGGCAAAGATCCGGTCAAGAATATTCCGATCGCACTGGCCGATCAGTTTAAGCCGTCCTTAACCGATAAACAAGTAATCCAGTTCGCTAAATGGGGTATGGCGATTGAGGAGCATTATAAGCGTCCGATGGATATGGAGTTCGCAGTTGATGGCAAGACCGGGGAAATGTATATTATTCAGGCGCGACCAGAGACTGTTCAGAGTTTGAAGTCGGTTAATGTAATCGAAAAGTATTTATTACCGAAAAAAGGTAAAGTTTTAGTAAATGGTCAAAGTGTCGGCAATAAAATTGGGGCAGGCAGTGTTAATCGGATGATGGATGTGGCCGATATTAATAAGTTTAAGCCTGGCCAGGTCCTGGTGACTGATATGACTGATCCGGACTGGGAACCGATTATGAAGATTGCGGCGGCCATCGTAACGGACAAAGGCGGAAGAACCTGCCACGCGGCTATTGTTTCCCGAGAACTAGGTATCCCTTGCGTGGTCGGTACTGGTAATGGCTCAATAAGACTGAAGAATGGTCAGGCAGTCACCGTGGATTGTGCTTCTGGAGAAGCTGGCTATGTTTATGAGGGTAAATTACCTTTTAAAATTGAAACCACAGATATTAAGAACCTGAAAAGGCCAAAGACAAAAATAATGATGAACGTCGGTGAGCCGGATATGGCTTTCTCTAATTCATTTATTCCTAATGATGGCGTCGGTTTGGCACGGTTAGAGTTTATCATCAATAATTACATCAAAATTCATCCTCTGGCGCTGGTGCACTATAAGACTCTGAAAGACCAGAAGATCAAGAAGGCGATTGACGAATTAACTATCGGCTATAGTAATAAAACTCAGTATTTTGTTGACCGTTTAGCTCAGGGTGTGGCTAGAATTTGTGCTGCTTACTACCCGAAGGACGTTATTGTCAGGCTCAGCGACTTTAAGACCAATGAATATGCCAATCTGATTGGCGGAGCAGCCTATGAGCCAATTGAATCAAATCCCATGATTGGCTATAGAGGTGCTAATAGGTATTATAACCCCATATTTTTACCGGCCTTTAAGCTTGAATGCCAAGCATTAAAAAGAGTGCGCGAAGAAATGGGCTTGAAGAACCTGAAAATCATGGTGCCTTTCTGTCGCACGATTGAAGAAGGTAAGCGTGTACAGGAAATTATGGCAGAGAACGGGCTGCGCCGTGGACAAAACGGTTTAGAGATTTATGTGATGGCTGAAATTCCGGCTAATATTATTCTGGCTGACAAGTTTTGTCATATTTTTGACGGGTTTTCTATCGGTTCAAATGACTTAACTCAATTGACTCTGGGTATTGATCGTGATTCCGGCGGCAGCTTGAATGTGGCCGGGGTTTCTAATGAAAAGAACGAAGCTGTTAAGATATTAATTGGACAGTTAATTAAGACGGCTAAGAAATTCCGCCGTAAGGTTGGTATTTGCGGTCAGGGTCCGAGTGATTTTCCTGATTTCGCTGAATTCTTGGTTGAAGAAGGGATTGATAGTATTTCTCTTAATCCGGATACTGTTATTGCGACGACTCTGGCTATCACTAAGAAAGAAAAGCAACTTAAAAGCAGTCGAGGATTTCTCAATGTATTTTTCTAGGATATAGCAAACTAAACAAAAACACCGTGTTGAACACGGTGTTTTTGTTTTATGTAAACTTGAAAATTATTTAATTTCTTCAACTACCTGAATGGTAGTAACCTTTCTGCCGAACTGAATAGCATCCTTCCGGTTCTTCATCCAGATATCCACGCGTTCAGGATGTTTCTTATTCATACGGTCGCGGACAACGAAGATTCTGTCACCGTAAAGTTCCGGAATCTTAACCTTGGTACCGAACTTTAAGAAGTTGGCCGCCACAGTGTCCTCAACACCGCCTTTACATACATTGTAACCGTTAGCGGTAATACACGGGGAGTCGTCAGTTTGACCAACCTCGGAGTTATAGGCAGTCATGGTCCGCTTGCTGGTGCTAACAACCCTATATTCAGTGACTGGGGTGGCTAATTTAGCGGCCTCAGTACCCATTTTTGACTCTTTAACCATAGAATCGTTAGTGATAACGATATCATCGTCGCTAGCTTTGGCCTTAGCCTTACTGACAGCCTCGTCTGCAAGGGCTGGAGCGAAGAATAAGGTGAACTGAAAGACACAAGCGATGATTATTACTAATACTGTATTCTGCTTTCTACTCAGAGGGACTATTTCCTGGGCTAAACTTTTAAGTATTTTCATATTTGTTTAATATTAGTCAAATTTGTAATTTTTACCTTAACATGTGAGATATATGCCGGCAAAAATTTAGTTGACCAATAACTATAGCACTAGAACTGAAAAAAGTCAATACCAGGGTGGGGATAAGGTATTGACTAATTATCAATATTATGATATAGTACTTACATAGTTAAACGAAAGAAAATATCGAAATAGAGCGAGTTTTGCTCATTAAAAATTATATATAAACGCAAAAATGTAGAAAAATGAAGACAATTTTAAAAGTGTTCGTCGTAGCCCTAATGTTGATCTTAGTAAATAACATTTCAGCACAAACGATAAGGGAGAAGAAGCAAGTGCAGCTATTAAGCAAGGAAATATCATCTTTGAATAAAGAAATACGAAATCTACAGAACTCTCTGTTATTTGACTATTCTTTAGATATTACGGAATTGTACAAAGTAAATAGTTTGCTTATTTTAAGATTAAAATCCGAAGTAGATTCTTTGAGAGTACAGAATATTCAAGATAGTTTGAAAATGTGTAAAAAAAGAATTAAGATTTTGGAAATGGAAACAATTCCTGTTGATCGAGCTGAAGTAGCGCTTGAAATAAGTAATAAGAAAAGAAGGGCGCAGGACTTAGAAAATGAGAAAGATAATATTTTTGTTCGCTACTCTACTTCTAGAGCCCTGCCAGATGAATTAACAAGAAAGGAAAGAATAATTAGGACTAGAACGAATGTGGTTAGAAGAGATGATTTGGTCTTAAGGAAGATCGAGAATAATATCTCATCATCATCCTCAGCAATGATTGATCCATCCGGAAGTAATTCAGGATATAAGATTATTCTGGCAAATGACTATGCGACGCCAATTTCATTTGTAATAAACCCGGTAAATGGTGGCGAGAAAAAAGTTGTATTACTGGAAGCTCGGACCAAGATGAATGTCTACCTCATTTCTGGAATGTATTTAGTTTCATTTAACAAGGGCGGAACACAATTCGGTGAAAGTAGGCCATTAACAGTCAATGGCGTTGTACATGTATATAAGGGTGAAGAGTGCTTTGGCTTTGCGTATATGCCTAGGTACTAATGCAGTAAAAAAAACGGGGAGTGCAAACAATATGCACTCCCTTTTTAAATAATAGATTCAATGTATTATCCTAGAGACTGGTTCCTCCTTGAGGGGGTGTGCCCCCAGCGAAAGGCAGGTATTTAAAGACGAAGTAAGTAATGGCATAGGCCGCTAAAACAACGACTAAGCCTATTATAGCCGCCGTAATGGTACCTTTAGCTTTCTTGATAGCATCCTCGTTGCCTGCGGAAGTCATCCAGCGGAAACCGGAGTAAATTGTTAGGATGAGGAAGATAGTTCCCAGAAAGCCTAAAACAATTCTAATTATCCGAGCTACAATTTGCCCAATATCCATTTGACCAAGACTGGCGGTACCGGCGACCTGATCTGTCATGGTAGATAGACTGTTGGCGTCTGTCAGTAATTGGGCGGAGGCGACATGAAGAAATAGAAGCGGGGCGATAATTAAGATGAGTGACGTAGCAATGATCTTTTTCATAATTTTAAAAAATTGAGGCAGTTTTAGGCTCCAAGAATGAAAGCTTTAAAAATAAAAGTCCAGATGCTCCAGGAAGAGAGGACGACGATAAGACCGATAATGGCCTGCTTGATGGTGCCTTTAGCCTTTTCGATATCTTGCTCGCTACCAGCGGCAGTCATCCATTTATATCCGGCGTAAATCATTAGCCCCAGGAAGATGGCGCCTAAGAAGCTCAGGGCAACATTGATAACAGTACCAATAATAACCGGGACGGTGGTGGCTCCGCTAGTTTCAAAGCCGGACTGGCCAGCGACGTTATTCAGGCGATTCATGAGGCCGGACTGGCTAGTTGAGGAGGACGATTGAGCTAGGACTGTGCCAGGAAAGACAGATATTGCGGCAATAGCGGAACCCAGGCTGAAACTTTTGATATTTCTCATATATAGTGTTTTACCTTGTTAAAAGATTAGCAAAAACATTGCCGATAAATGAACTTAGAGCAAAGGCGGCAATTACCACAATTAACCCAATAATTAGATTAATAATTGTTTCTTTGGATTTTTTAACAACTTCTTCGTTTCCTTGAGCGCGCATCCAGTTCATACCGGCGATAATCATCAGGATAATAAAAATTGAACCTAAAAATGACATGGCAATCCTGATAATGGAAGCGATAGTAGAGTCAACTGTGGTGGTGGTGTTATATTCTGTTTGAGTGGCCAGGTTATTAACGTTATTCATTAATTCACCTGTCTTAACCGTATTTAACAAGGCTGCTTGAGCTGGTACCGCCAAAGAGAGCGCCATAATTACTGCAAATAGTATTCCGGTGGTTTTCATAGGTTTATTGCCAGAAATAACTGATTAAGAAATAACTGATGGCATAAGCTGACATGGCAATAGCTAAGCCGATGATTGAATTGGTAATTATACCGGTTGCCTTCTTGACTTGCGCATCATTACCTTGAGCCGTCATCCAGATAAAGCCGCCGTAAAGCAGAAGGATGAAGAAGATTACGCCGACGAAACTAATGATCACATATATCAAAGTGCTGATAATAGAGTCAAAGCTGGACGCGCTAGCCCCTGTTTCATAACCAGCACTGTTTGCGGCCGCCCCTAGACCGCTTTGCTCGCTGAAACTATAGGTAGTATTAGCGTCTTGAGCCAAAGAAGGTGTCGGAAACAAGACAAACAGAACTAGAGTTACTAGCGATAATAAAGATACGGTGGTTTTTACTAGAAATTTTTTCATTATTGTAAGAGGGCAGTGCCGACAAAGCTAGTTAAGGCGTAAGCGGAAAATACCACCACTATACCGATAATCGCATTAATCATTAAGCTTTTGGCTTTGGAAATCTGTTGATCGTTCCCGCTGGCCGTCATCCACATAATACCGGCATAAATCATTAAAATTAAGAACAGAACACCGACAAAAGATAAGATTACACTGATAATCTGTCCAGCTCGGGTTGCTAAAAAATCAGATCCATAAGTGGCTCCAGCCTGATCTTTAAAAGCAGGAATTAAGCTCGTAGTTTCATTTAAACCCTTTAAGGTCGGATCTTCGGTCTGAGCCTGAACTTTTATGGTCAGCAGAGAGGTTGAGATAAAAGCCAGGGCTAATAAAGCAGAAATTTTTTTAAGCATAGTGGGTTGAATTATTCACTGTTCTGAAGCGAAAAAAAATTCGCTGCAGAACAGTGATTCCCATACTTGATGAGAATCACATATTTTCACAAACTAGTTAACAGCTGTGTTAAGAGAATTAATAACGAAGGTGGCTACTGCCCAAGCTGATAAGATAATCACTAAGCCAATAACGCCTGCACCTAATAATTTCTTAGCTTCACCGGTCTTCTCTTCGTTACCGCCGGCAGTCATCCACTTAAAGCCTCCCATTAAGACGATGCCCACTGCGATTACACCCAAGAAACCCAAAGCCATGTTGATGATACGGCCGATAACAGTTCTCGGGTCTGTGTTAGATAGAGAATTGTTTAAACCGCTCTGAACCTGGTTCAAACCTGGGTCAAACTGAGCATTGGTCGTGGCGACAAATGCTGGCATAACCAAGAAGGCCAAGATAGCTAAAGAAATCAAATGTTTTGATATTTTTTTCATAATTCACCACCTTTCTAGTTTTGTAATTTTTTAAATTTTACATTTCAATTTTAGCATATTTCTATTTACAAGACAAATACGCGCGCTCATGGTAAAATAGAGAATAATAAGGTCATTTTATCGATTATTATGAAAAAATACTGGCCGAACAATAAGGGGTCGCTTATCTTGTGGATTTTCTTCTATTTCTTTATTTTTACCCTGCTGGTCAGGGGCTCTTTTGCCTATTTAGATCCAGATTTTGGCTGGCATTTGCAGGTTGGAGCCAAGATAGCAGAAACTGGTACTGTGCCTGATATTAATACCTATAACTTTACATATACCGGCAATTGGGTTGACCATGAATGGCTGAGCAATTACTTAATATATGAGATATATGAGAATATCGGATATATTTCTTTAACGATTTTCTTCGCCACCATTATTCTGACTGTGCTTGTCCTGCTTAATGTCTGGGCTCGGCGTAGATTTCCTCAACTTTCACCATACTATATAATATTTTTTCAGACTTTAGGAGTGATTGCCGCTTCGCCTCACTTTGGGGTCAGAATGCAGGAGTTCGGTGTATTATTTCTCGCTCTTATATTAGTTATCCTAGATCTCTACACGCGCCATCGGAAGTTCGCTATTCTGTTATTGCTAATTCCTATTATGTATTTATGGGCTTGTCTTCATGGCAGTTTTCTGATCGGGTTTGTCGTTTTTTTTGGCTGGATAGTTATTAAGATTATGGAGAAGTGGCTAAGCACGCATTATAAGAAAGATTGGCTCGATTTTTCTAGTGTTTTAACGGGTAAGCAAATATTGAAATTCTCTGGCATAGGTTCTTTAGCAATTTTTGTGACATTGTTTACTCCTTATCGCTTGAGGTTATATTCTTTCCTGGGCGGTTATCGAGATAATTATTATGCTTCACATATCCAGGAATGGCTTTCCCAGTTCAATTACCCCTTCCAGTATCGGCAGATGATGTATCTAGTCCTCGTTGTTCTGGGCATAATCCTATATTACTATTATTCTAGAGGGAAAAATAGAATATGGAAGATAGATTTATGGACTTTGGCGCTGACTGGGCTATTTATTCTTTTAGCTTTTAAATCGCGTCGCCATTTTCCGCTATTATTTGTATCTTCTTTTTATTTTTTGATGTTGGTCTATGGAGAAATATTCCGTGTATCTCGGACAACTAAACCAAAAGAGAATAGGACTGTCTGGCTGCAGCATAATTGGATAAATCTATATTTGATGCTATGTTTGTTTTTAGCAGGCATTTTGCAGTTATCGTTAACAAATTTTACATCGACGCCAATTTTGTCTTTTTCTAAAGATTACCCAGTTCAAGCCGTAGAATATTTGAATCTGCATCCAGAATTTGATCACGATCGTCTCTTTAATGACTATGGCTGGGGAGGTTATCTTATCTGGGCGTCGCCAGGGCGCCAGATTTTTATTGACGGCCGTTTACCGCAGGTAAGCTATCAGGGGCATTCCTTTTTGGAAGAATATTTTTCTTTTTTTGATCAGCATGCAGATTTTCAGGTTAGGCTTGATGATTATGAAATAGATCTCGTCTTGCTGCCTAGAAGAGATCAGGAAATATGGGCGAAGAAATGGGAACAAATAGTCTTTTCCCTCCCTAATAGAAATTTAGCAAGTTTTAATTATCTGCGGACTTATCTTTCGACCTCTCAAGGGTGGCGGGCTATCTATTATGACCGGACAGCTATAATTTATAAACGAATTTAATGATATGATGGTTGATTTTTGTTTACCGATTAAGAACGAGGCTTTGATTCTAAGAGATAGTCTTAACCGGTTATTGGCTTTTTGTGAACAAGCTAATTTTGCTTTTGAGTGGCGGATTGTTGGCGTGGTTAATGGCTCTAATGACGAATCCGTTAAGATATTACATGACTATAAAAAACGTTTCCCTAAAAAAATCGACTGGTTTGAGGTGGATGAACCTGGGCGGGGGCGAGCACTTAAACAATATTGGTTGTCTAGTCAGGCAGACATAGTCACATATATGGATTGTGATCTGGCCGTCTCACTCGATAATATTCCTGATTTAATTAAACCTTTGTTATCCGGGACAGCTGATCTGTCCATTGGGTCGCGTCTGTCAGCGGGTTCGCAAATCAAAAGATCCATCTTTCGAGAGTTCATTTCTCAGGGATATAATAGGCTTTCTCGGTTGATGTTAAATCATAATTTCCCTGACTTGCAGTGCGGATTTAAGGGCATCGTCAGAGAAAAGTATATATTTCTTAGGCCTTACTTAATTGATGACTTTTGGTTTTTCGACACCGAATTAATAATTCTTTCACAACGGCTGGGTTTTGCGATTAATCAGGTACCAGTTGATTGGCAGCAGAATAGGTTCGGCGCGAGGCCCAGCACTGTTAGAGTGTTCCGTGATAGCATAAAATTTTTCCACGACTTAGCTGCTCTCAGACGAAGGCTTAAATCCATCAATGTTAAACAGAATGCCACTAAATAATATTCTTGTAGTGAGTTAGATTAGCTGAGCAGCCGAGAACTGAAACAATGATTAAGTCCAAGTGCACGTTCTCTATAGATAAGCTATTCTTTCTGCAGTAGGAGTGCATTCCTCTAGTTAGGTTTGATAATTGCCTTGGGGTAACGAGCGAGTCTAGTGTCGGCGTCGCCTGACTGTGCCTGGTTTTTACTTCAAAAAAAATCACCAATTCGTTTTTTGCGGTAATAATATCAATTTCTAAACTAGAAATTCTTAGATTGCGGTGAAGAATTTTGTAACACGATTTTTTTAAATACTCAACGGCAATAGTTTCACCGCGAATGCCTATTAATTTTTGTCTACTGACGGTGGTCATAATTTTAAAAAAAATAACCCCGCGAATGGGGTTATTTTTAAGCGTTCAAGTTGGTTAATTATTTTGGCAAGTATTTTTTAAATTCCCGCTCTTTTTCAATAGTCTTTTTTCTTTCAGGAACTGCTTTAAGTATTTTGATGATAGGAATAATCCAGATGATCATGCTCAGCGCCCACAAAGCGAGCCAGAAGCGGGCAGAGAAGAAGGGCACTGTTTCATAATTAATAAAGAGAAAGATAAGACCGATAATAGCGTTACCCAGGCAGAACGAGTATAGGCGCTTGAAAAAGCCGCGATAGATTCCCGCTCTGCTTTTAGTAATGGCAATCATTAAGGCGCCAGCGGCGAGAAGAATAATCAGGGCAATGAACATTTTCTGGACAGATGGGATAAATTCGGCTGGGGCCAAGTTAAACCAGTAGTCGGCGGTCAATAGGTTTTTCATAATCTATAATTTAATTAAAATTAATCCGTAGTGATAAGGGCCGGCATTAAATTCTTCAACAATATTTAAGCCGATTTTAGGTATAGCAGTTTTTAACGATTCTATCTTGACTCGTTGATCAGGCTTCGGGCCGAGAGGTAAGTCCATATTCTTCCATTCAATAATGGCTAGTCGCCCCCCTCTTTTAAGCAAGCGGATAGATTCGCGTAAAATCTCAATTTTTTTCTTTGATTGATGGAGGACGTTGATAAGTAGGGCGCTATCAAGACTACTGGTTTCAATGTCGGCCGCTTTGAATGTTTCGAGATTGCTCCAGACTGTTGTAATTTGAGGAAGATTATTTTTTTTAGCCTCTTTTTTTATTTCTTCCAAGGTCGGCTTCAAAATATCGACAGCATAGACTTTTCCTTGGCGACCAACTAAGCGGGCTAAGGGGAAGACAAAAAAGCCGAAATTGCCGCAACCGAGTTCTGCAACTCTTTGCTTCTCATCTATGCCTATTTTACTCAAAATACTGTTGATGTCAAATAGGCCATTTTTTTTAATCTCTACCATATGCATATAATTTTGAAAATTCTTTTGTTATTTCTTATTATTTTACAAGATTTACTCAACTAGTATCTGCCGAATTATGGTATTAGCGCGGCTATGCTTTTTTTGAGCTGTAATAGTAATGCTGTTTAAACCCTTCTTAAGGTTAACCTCTTGCGTAAATGCACCTTTATTGTTATTTAAGACTACTTCGCCGTTGATTTTAATTTCAGCCTCGGGTTCGCTCTGGCCGCTGACTAAGATTGAGTTTTCAGTAATTAAGATGTTCCTTTCCGGACTGATAATGTCCAGGCTGGGCGGAGTGACGATATTTTTGAAGTATATGGTTAAATATAGAAAGCAGATTAAGACGGCTCCGAAGGCTAGGATATTCCTAATGATTTTTGGCCAAACAATTAGTTTGCGGCTATTAAGAATCTTTTGTGAAAAGGGATTTGCTTCCGCTTCGTCCAAGTATTCAAGATTAAGATCCTTAATTATTTGTTTAGGTTTAAGGCCGAGGTATACGCCATATTGTTTAATAAAGCTTTTCCCGTACAGGCCCGAAGGCAGTTTATCAAGCTGATCGTTTTCAATGGCCGAAAGATACTCTACCCTGATTTTAATTTTTTTAGAAATACTATCAAGACTTAAGTTTCGGGCCAGTCTCGCTTGGCGCAGTTTGGCTCCAATAGTTTCAGTAGGAGTAATTCTTTTCGGGATAAAGTCGGTCATTTATTTCGAAGTCTGAAGTACTCCAGTCCATTCAATACCCAATGTCCCCATCACGAATCTGATAATCAAGAAACTGGTAAAGACGATGATTAAACCGATAACCGCAGCGACGATAATTTTTTTGGCATCCTGGATCTTGTCGCTAGCTCCTCCGGAAATTAAGAAGGTGAAGCCGCCATAGATAAACATAATCAATGAAAGCGAGCCGACCATGCCCAGAATCCATTTAGAGATGTTAATTGCAAGGATGATAAAATCATTTATCTGATAGTTCCCGTCACCACCGGCCGGAGTCGGCACTAGACCAGCGCCATGCGAAGTTGAAATATTGAGGACCAGTATGCCGACGATAGCTAGGAAATATTTATTTTTTTTATTCATAAAATCGTGTTCTTAAGACTTTAACTAATTATTTCAGAGTCTGCTGAACTTTTGAGGCAGCGGTTTCAATAATATCTTGCAGCCTTTCACCAGTATTGCGGATAACAGTATCAATCATTTCTTTTATGGCATCCTCAGCAGCTTGTGAATTCTTGCCTTTATACCAGCTTTTGGCAGTCAGGACTTGGTCGGCAAAGACTCCAATTTCATCATCAGCCCTCTGAGCAGCTATTAAGGAGCGTAAAGCCGTTGGCTTATTAGTTTTATCTAAATAGCTTTTAACCTGCTCTTCTTTGGTTATGAATTGAATAAAGTCCCAAGCCTCGGCTTGATGAGTACTTTTTTTCGATACCACCTCAACCCAGTAATTAGCAAAATTTATATTGGTTGGTGGGTTGCCTTCAATTTGGGGTAGCTTAGCAACTGAGAAATTGAGCTTAGGCGCTTGAGTTTTGATGGTTGGCAGGTCATAGGAGTATCCGAAGTAGATTGCCAGCTTGCCGCTGATAAACATCTCTAGGGAATTAGGCATGGTATTGCTCCAGGCATATGATTCTTTTCCGGAATTAGAAAAGTCTGTATAAAACCTTAAGGCCTCGATACCTGGATTGTAATTTGTATCTTTTGAGGTTGGTGGGACGAGATTGAATAGTACTTGGTTGTTTTCGAGCATTAAGGCGCCGTTTTGCATCATTAAGACTGAGAGAATGTCGCTGTAGCGATTGACATTCGTTGATCCGCCCAGGGCCACACCAGACTGAATTAAATCTTTCTTAGGATCAAGCTTGGTTAATTTCTTAACATCCTGCAAAAACTCCTTATTCCAATATTGAGGAACTTGGCTAATGCCGGCGTTATTAAAGAGGTCTCTGTTATAGAACATCGCTAAAGTGTCAACGGACAGAGGCAGGCCATAAACTTTGCCATCATCAAAAATTACATCGTAACTGACGGCATCAACAAACTTATCTCTTATGTCTTTAAGTGTCGGGCTATTAGTCGTCCTTAGTTCCGTCGTCACCTCTTTCTTTAAAGTACCCTTGATTACCGGGAATGGTAAGGTGATGGTGGCTGGCATCGGTACTATCTTGCTTTCATATTCTTTCATCCAAGTATTATGGATGGAAAAAATATCCGGCCCCCTGTCTTCTGCTAAGGCGTTCAGTAATTCTTTTTCGTACTCCTCATAACGCATTTTTTTATACACGATTGTTACGTAAGGATGGATGACCTTGTATTTAGCAATCATTTCTTGGAAGGCATCGCTATCGTCAAAAACATGCCAATAAGTCAGTGTAATGGGGGCCATCGCGGCCTGAGTCTTGGTGTCGGGGGCCTTACAGCCGAAGCCGGAGCCGAGCAAAACAATTGCTAATAAGAAGAGGATTGAAAATTTTTTATACATAAAAAGAATCATTAGATTTACTATAATGATTATAGCAAATTTGTGAAGCATTTTCCAATAAGCGCAGCGTTCATAAATTTCTTGGCCGGTATTGCAGGGCTTCGGCCAGGTGTTCCGCGCGTATCATTTTTATATTGGATAGGTCGGCTATAGTTCTAGCAATCTTAATAATTTTATGGTATGAGCGAGCTGACAGCTTAAGTTTATCTCCGGCCGACTGAAGAAGCTCTGTTCCATCATTATCAAGTTTGCACCACTTTAATATGTATTTGGCAGGAATTTCGGAATTAGCATGAATATTGTGGCCTTGAAAACGTTTTTGTTGGATAGCATGAGCCATGTTTATCCGAGCTCGGATGCTGGTTGTGTTGTTGACATTGCTCTGATGTGATAATTGTGAGTAATTTACTCGCTTTATTGATAAATGGAGATCAATTCGATCAAGAATAGGCCCCGATAGGCGGCGCCTGTAATTCCTTATTTGGCTATCAGTACACTCGCAGTTTTTATTCTTAGCACTTAAATATCCGCAAGGGCAAGGATTCATCGCTGCAAAAAGAATAAAATTTGCCGGAAAAACATATTGGGCGGCACAGCGGCTAATTGTTATTGAGCCTTCTTCTAGTGGTTGTCGTAGGCCCTCGATAACTTGGCGCGGAAACTCTGGGAATTCATCAAGAAACAGGACACCGCGGTGAGCTAGTGAAATTTCCCCAGGATGAGGCCAGATACCACCACCAAGCAAGGCTTTAATTGTTGTACTATGGTGGGGCGATCTAAACGGTCGCTTAATATATTGAATACTTGATATAGATTCGCCGACTGCACTGCGAATTCTCGAAATTTCTAACTTTTCGTTATCATTAGGGTCGGGTAGTATACCCGGCAAAGCCCGAGCTAGCATGGTTTTGCCAGCTCCGGGAGGGCCGGAAAGTAAGATATTGTGCCTGCCAGCCGCGGCGATTTCTAAAACGCGTTTGGCTTTTTCTTGACCGATAATTTCCGATAGATCTGGATTATTTTCGGAAATATGTGATTGTCTTACTTGATTAATGAAGATAGGAATATCTTCTTTGCCTAAAAGATGAGCAAGCACTTCCTGTAGATTAGAGACGGCATAAAGATTGAGACCGGAAACTAAGGCTGCTTCCTCAGCATTCGCCTTAGGAATAACTAGAGTGGTAATTAAGTTTTCTTTAGCCGCTAAGGCGACGGACAATAAGCCATTAACTGGCCTAATTTCGCCGTTTAATGATAATTCACCAAGAAATAATATTTTAGATAGGTCTACTTTAAATGAATTGTTTATGCTTAAAATACTGATAGCGATAGGCAAGTCATAAGCCGGGCCTCGTTTTTTTAAATCGGCTGGGGAAAGGTTGACGGTTATCTTGCGGCGAGGAAAAGGCAGGCCGCAAACGCGCAGAGCACATCTGACTCTTTCTTTGGATTCAGAAACGGCGGTGTCGGGCAAACCAACTATAGTGATATTGCCGAAATCTCCGCCACCAGAAGAAGCCTCAACGGTAATAATTTGAGCATCTAAGCCGTTTAAGGCCGCAGACCATATTTTTGCAGGCATAATAATATAAAATAAGGCCGCCAGTAGCGGCGACCTTATTATATAACTTGAGCTATTATAGAAAATTAAATATTTTCTAAAAGATATGTTTATTTCTAGCGGCCATTATTTTTAAGCTCATCGAGCTTAACGCTTAATAGTTTACTGATGCCATCGGCTTCCATGGTGACGCCATAGAGAATACTAGCTTTGCGCATGCAGGCCCGGTTATGAGTGATGACGATAAACTGGGTTTTGTTGGATAAATCATCCAAAATGCTGGCTAAGCGTTCGGAATTAGCTTCATCAAGAGCGGCATCAACTTCATCGAGAACTACGAATGGTGAGGGATTGGCACTGATAATCGCACAGATAAGGGCGATGGCGGTCAAAGCTCGTTCACCACCGGAGAGCATGGTCACTGTTTGAATCTTCTTGCCGGGAGGGGTGGCTTGCACTTCTACACCAGCTAAGCCAACAGCATTGTGCTTCCTGAGGAATTTAATTTTTTTAAGTTTCTCATCAACCTGATTTTTAATTTCAATTTCAGCTGGAGTCAGGCCGCTTAATTCTGGTTTTAATCCGCCAGTTTTAGATTCCTCTTTTTCTATATCTTCAGTTAGTAGTTTTGATAATTTAGCTGTTCCGCCGTTGAAGAGAATTTTGAAATATTCATTGAATTTTTCAGAGATTACTTTGAATTCTACATCAAAACGATCTTTGATATTGGTATCCAGTTCATAGATGATTTCTTCTAAGGATTTAATGGCGCCATCAAGGTCGTTTACCTGGGCGCTTAAGAAATCATAGCGTTCTTTGGTTTCATGAAATTCCCTTTCGGCTTCCGGGTCAATACCGCCAATCTGTTCGAGCTGATTCTTATTGCTTGATAACCGCTTCTGTAAGAGATTGATATCAACCTCTTTATTGTCGGAGCGGAAGTCTTTAATATCAGAGACACTAAGCTCTTCTTGACGGATATTTGACTCTAAATCTTCAAGTTTTGTTTCTTGGCGAGTTGCTTCAATTTTTAGGCCGTTAAGTTCGCCCGAGATGCTATTAACTTCTTGTTGTAGAGCTTGAATATTTTTTTGGAATTCAAACATCAGAGTTTTCTCCTTGTCTTTTTCATGATTAAGATTTTCCAGTTTATTCTGCAGTTCATTAATTTCCTGATTCAGCTCTTCAATTTTGCTGCCGATATCTTGCTTTTCTTTTTCAATACCGCTGGCATCAAATTTAATTTGGCTTTTGGCAATCTTCGTCTTAATATCTTCAATCTCTTTTTCGCTTTGAGTTTTCTTGCCTAGTAAGAGACGTAGGCGTTCATTAAGAGCCGAGGCCTTGAGGCGGCAGTCCTGAATTTTCTGATTGACGGCCTGACGCTTCTGATTCAATTCGCCTAAGCGGTCACTCTTTAAGAGGTTGGCCATCTCTTCATCCAGTAATGCTATTTTCTTATTAATTTCTAGTTTTTCATTTTCAATCTTTGAAGCGTCAAATTTAATTTGAGCTTTTTCTAATTTTGCTGTGATGTCAGTAATTTCACGTTTGACCTGTCTTTCCTTGTCTTCTAAAAGGCGCAGACGTTCATTAAGACTCGAGAGCCGGAGCTTCTCCTCATTCAGTCGATTGCCGATGCTTTGACGCTCTTCGGTTAAAGTAATGATTTCAGATTGTAAATCTTTTATTTTTTGTAAATCATCGCTATGGCCGCCAGTGATCAAGTCTTGAATCTTTTTCTGAAAATCGCTTTTGGCGCTGGCAATCATATTTTTGATAACTGCTAGGTCGCTTTCTTTGCCGATAACATCAAGTTGTTTTAAGAACTCATCAATGACGCGGCTAATCTCCTCATTTTGATTGCCTTTGGAGCTTGCCTTTTTTAATTCGCGATTGATGTTTTCAATTTCGTTGTTTAACCGCCTTAATTTTTCTTGAACGGCTGCCAGCTTATTCTCTAGGTCTATTTTTTCAGTAGGACTGTTCTGGCTGCGGATTTCTTCAATTTCCAGAGTCAAGCTGTTTAAATCCGAGTGCAGTTCTTCGTGTTTGCTATTGAGCCAGGAAACATCAAACTGACCCTGGATTTCTAGATTAGCTTCTAGGACTGCCTCAAGTTTGGAAATCTGGCGAAGACATACTTCCTTGTCGGCATTTAATTGGTTTACTTTTCGCCGAATATCATTAGACTTCTCTATTTCTTGGTTGATAAATTTTAACTCGTCGCTTAAAGCTGCTTCTTCTTGGGAAGAGTTATTCTGATTGTGGGCCCGGATTTCCGAGTTAATGTTTTCAAGCTCTACTGTTAATTCTCCTTGTTTATTATTGAGCCATGAGACATCAAACTGTCCCTGAGCTTCTAGCTGGACTTCCATTTCGGCCTGAAGCTTAGCCAGTTGTTTCTGGAATTGATTTCTTCTCGCTTCCAAGTCGCGGAGTCGAGGCGTTATTTCATTAATTTCCTGGAAGTTATTAGTATTTCTAATCTTATTTAATTCCTCGTTAAGCTTGTCTAATTTTTTCTCGCGCTCCAGCTTTAAACGCTCGCTTTCCAGGAAGCGGTGATTAAAAGAGTCTAGTTTTGTATTAATATCTTGCCAAAGATAGCCGTAGTAATGGAGCTGGTCACCTTTTAATTCCGTTTCAATTTCACTGCGGCGCTTTAATTTATCTACTTGCCTAGTTAAGCTTTTGAGGCGTGGCTTAATTTCCGAAAGGAGCATGTCCACTTGCTGCAGATTTTCATAGCTGCTTTCTAATTTATTCAGAGCGGAGTCGCGCTTGATTTGAAATTGCTTAACGCCGGTCGCTTCATCAAAAAACTCCTTACGCTCGGCGGCCGAAGAACTGATAAAATTTTCCACCATGCCCTGGCCGATGACGCTATAGGTTTTTTGTCCGAAGTTGGCCTTAGCTAAAAGCATCTGAATGTCGGCTAAGCGGACTCGGTTACTGTTGAGCAGGTATTCGCTTTCTCCATTGCGGTAGAGGCGGCGGGTAATAATGATTTCCGAGCAACTGCGAATCATCTGATCCAGGTCGCTTTCATTTTCGAGTTTTTCAGGGGTATTTTCTTTATTTTCGCAAACCTCAGAATTATTTAAGAATAGGGAAACCTCGGCTAAGCTTAGCTGGCTCTTCAGGTCTGAGCCGGAGAAAATAATGTCTTCGCTTTTTTTGCCGCGCAAAGTCTTGATGCTTTGCTCGCCTAGTGCCCAGCGAATGGCATCAGCGACGTTTGATTTACCAGAGCCGTTAGGCCCGACAATGGCGGTTAAGCCGCGCTTTTGGCCGTCTAGAAGGCCGGAAAATATGAGTTTATTTTTGTGGGCGAAAGATTTAAAGCCTTGGACTTCCAGTTTTTCTAGATACATGTTTGTTTTCTTAGGTTAATTTTGTATACTATACATCATAGACAATAATGCTGAAAAAGTAAAAAAGAAATTTTATGATAATTTCACTGAGTGGAGCCCCGGGTTCAGGCAAGAGTACAGTTGCCCAGCTTTTGGCGGAAAAATTAGGCTGGCAGCGCTATTATATGGGCCGTATTTGGCGGGAAATGGCTAGTAAACATGGCGTTGATGTTATGGCTTATAGTAAACTCAACGAAGGCAGTCCTGATAAAGATAAAGAAGTTGATGAATATCAGCGAGAATTAGGTAAAAAGGAAGATAATTTTGTCATTGAGGGTCGGACTTCCTGGCACTTTATTCCCCATTCCTTTAAGATGTTCTTGGATGTTAGCCCAGAAGAAGGGGCTAAAAGAATATTTGGCGCTTTGCAGCACAGCAATACTCGAAACGAGGGCAATAATCTGTCCACTTGGCAGGATGTTTTGGCTAGTAATAAAGAAAGAGTTAATAGTGATAATGGGCGTTATCTCAAGTATTATGGCATTGATGTGACAGATATGAAGAACTTCGATTATTACCTGGACACCACCAACTTGACACCTTCCCAAGTTTTTGACGAAGTTTATGCTAAGGTCCAAGAAATGCTTGACAATAAGAAAATTTAATTATAATATTAGACAAGATTTGCTTTGTTAATCTGGATTAAGAGGCAATATCCCAGTAAAATTGTTTATATAATTACAAACCATATGGTTGAGACTACATTAGAATTAAAACCGGGGATGACGGTCAGAATTCATCAGAAAATCAAGGAATTGAATTCCAAGGGTGAAGAAAAAGAGAGAATTCAATATTTTGAAGGCATGATCATTGCTCGCAAGCACAATAAGGAAGCGGGCTCTACTATTACAGTTCGTAAAATGTCTGAGGGTATTGGCGTGGAGAAGATCTTCCCTTTGAATTTACCTACTATCACTAAGATTGAAATTAAGAAAGTGGCAGCAGTGAAGCGCGCTAAGCTTTATTTCTTGCGTGACGGTTACAAGAAGAAGTTAAAAGAAACAGTTGTTAAATAATTAACAGCTTTTCTTGTCGGGCGAATGGTGAAATTGGTATACACGCAAGCTTGAGGTGCTTGTGGCCGCAAGGCTGTGGAGGTTCAAGTCCTCTTTCGCCCACCAATCGCAAGGAAAGTGAGATGGCGCTTTGCGCCAAGAGGGCGCATAGCTCAGCTGGTTAGAGCACTTCGTTTACACCGAAGGGGTCCAGGGTTCGAATCCTTGTGCGCCCACATAAGACAAAAAATACCCATCTGGGTATTTTTTGTTTTTGTGGAATGGCTCACAAGGATTCGAACTGGTTGGAAGCGAAGTGTGAGTTGCGGCAGTAGCCGAAACGAGCGAGTGAGCGTCGGACGAATATCCGGGGGATATTCGGACGCCAACCCTGGACAAGCGAGCCGCCAAGCGGCAAGCGCG